>JBKPNA010000230.1:0-6797 GCA_046765695.1 Actinomycetota bacterium
TTGGCAAGGTCTGTGGTGTCCGGCGGAACCATGGACAGTGCGGCGGTCATGTCTGCCGGCACCGCGCCGACTGCCTGGGTGGCCAGGTGGGCGTAGCTGCACGGCACGATCCGCAGGTCCCGGGTGGTGCCGAAGACGATGGGTTCGTGGATGTCGGTACGCGGCGTGGCCACCTCGGTCTCAGCGCGGACCAGAACCGGTTGCGGCTGGGGCGCCGACAACCAGAAGGTGACCATCCCGCGTGACGCCGCCGGGGGTCGTAGCTCTACCCCGATCAGCTCCAGGAACTTGATGTAGTGCAGGTCCGGCACGCGGTTCAGCCGGTAGATGAGCTGGTCGACCATCTGCGCGAAGGCCTCGATCAGGGTTACCCCCGGGTCGGAGACGTTGTGGTCGGTCCACTCCGGGCAGCGCTGCTGCACCAGGCGCTTCGCGTCGTCGACGAGCTGCTGGAACCGCCGGTCGTCGAGGTTCGGTGCGGGCAGCATGGTTCAGCCCTCCACCGCGGCCAGCGCCGGCGATTCCGGTTCGCTGGGGATGACGTAGAACGGGAAGACGAGGTTACGTGGATCGTTCAGCCCCCGGATGGTGTACTCGACATCGACGTAGAGCGTGCCGAACTCCATGCCGTCGAAGCTCAGCCCGACGTCGTTCACCTCGATCCGCGGTTCCCAGCGTTCCAGCGCCTCGCGCACGTCGAACGCGATCTGGCCCGCGGTGGCGGCGGTCGCTGCCCCGTACACGTGGTCGTGGATCCGGCAGCCGAACTCGGGGCGCATCGGCCGCTCACCGCAGGCCGTGCCCAGGATGAGCTGGATGGCCTGCTCGATCTCCCGCTCGCGGGTGACCAGAGCGATCCCGCCGGTGGCGTCGGTGCCCAGCGGGAAGGACCAGCCGGCGCCGATGAAGTCGATGCTCACCGCAACCTCTTCTCCTCTAGTTGATCTTGACCATGGCCGCCTGGACGGTGCACATGGGGCCGCCGTCCAGGCTGAGTTGGCTACCCGACTTCACCGAGACCGGGCCGCCGCCACCGTCCACGGTGAGCCCGCTGGTGGCCTTGATGGAGATCTGTCCGCCCTTGAGCTCCATGGCCGAGGTCTTCGAGTCGATGGTCACCCCCTGGGTTCCCTCGATCAGCACCTTGCCGTCGGCATGCACGGTGATGGTGGTCTTGGCGTGGTCCAGGTTGAGCAGCAGCTTGTCGCCGGTCGTGGCCACCCGCACCCCCTCCTTGGCACCGCCCTGGTCCAGCAGGTCCACCCGATGCCCCAGCCGAGAGACCAGGGAGCGGCGGTTGACCGCTCCGGAGCCGGAGTCGACCAGGTCGGCTGGCCCCGAGGGCATGGTGTCCACGCCGTTGTAGAGGCCACCGAGCACGACCGGCCGGCTGAAGTCGGACTGCTCGAAGCAGACCAGCACTTCATCGCCCACCTCGGGCACCACTGTCCAGCCGCGGTCCTTTCCGGCTCCGGGCTGCACGGTTCGAGCCCAGTCGCTGACATAGTCCTCGGCCAGCCAGGGGAACTGCAGCCGTACCCGTCCGGAGTTGTCGGGGTCGGCGGCGTCATCAACCACTGCCACGACCACTCCTGCGGGCGCAGGCCGGGTGGCGCTGCCGCCGGAGGTGAGGCCCAGCAAGGTTCTGTTCTGCCGCCCGGTGACGGAGAACGCCGTCGTGTAGCCGGTGCCCGGGTCGAAGCGGTGCCGAGACGTGGTCACCGTGTACTTGCCGTCGAAGGGCTCACCCAGACCGGCGACGCTGACCGCCGCTCCGGCCCGGACCTTCGGGTTGCCGCGGGCCACGCCCTCGAACTCCGCAAAGGTGCCGGCGATCTGCTCGGCCAGCGAGGTGGCGGCCTCGTCGACCTCAGCCTGGGTCCGGTACGGCACGTCGGTCGAGACGTAGGTGGGATCGCCGAAGATCTTGGCCAGGTCCTCCGGTTTCACCGTGGGCAGCTCGGCGCTGCGAGTCTGCGCAGGCGCGGTCGCGCTCAGCGGCTGCTTGGTCGCGATGTCCCAGCCGCGGACCTCGACCTTGCCGACCTGCTGCGCCGAGGACAGCACCGAACGGAAGCGGAGCAGATCCTTGCCGAGTTCCAGGACCAGCGGATTGGACTCGGACCCGTTGCTGGCGGCGGGCGCTTTGGTGGCTTCCGCCGGTGCGGTGAAGGAGAACGAGCCGTCCCGCACCGCGACCTCGAATCCGCTGTCCCTGGCGAGCAGCTCCAGCACGTCCCAGTCGGTCTGTCCGGCCTGGGACAGGTGTGGAAAGACCGTGCGGGTGGCGGTCACCTTGCCCACCTTCAGTCCGGCCCGCTTGGCCACCTTGGTGGCGATGTCCGAGGCGGTCATCTGGACGTAGCTGGCCGTCCGCCGGCCGCGGAAGAGCCGGTGCGCCTGGTCGTAACCGCGGATGACCGTGAACGTGCCGCCGGCGTCGAACTCCGCCTCCAGGGCGGTGATCTCGCCCTCGATCAGCGTCTCCGGCGCCGAGGCGTCTGCGACCATCACGCCGACCTTCACCTTTGCCCCGACCTTGGCGTTGGTCTTGGACAGCACGATCCGCCCCGGGTCGCGGAACCGCAGCGAGAACATGTCCGGCAGTCGCTGACTGTCGTCGACATAGGCCGAGGTGAGCAGCGGTATCACGTCGGGCGGCAGCGCCTTGCCCTCGATCCACACCAGACACGTGCTCGTCGTGCTCATCGGACCGCCGCCAGCTCCTCTGGAGAAGGCAGCAGCAGCATGGTCCCGGTGCGTACCCGCAGCGGGTCGTCGATGCCGTTGTACTTGGCGACCGCGCGCCACTGCGTCGGGTCGCCGTACTCCTCGTACGCGACCGAGGCCAGGCTGTCGCCGGCCACGATGCGGTGCACCCGGCGTACGTCGGCGCTGCCCGAGGTGGGATTCTGCCGGAACGGCTCGCCAGGCATCTCCTCCATCGCCACGCTGACCACCGCGCGGATGGGCATGCCCTGGCCGTTGAACAGCGTGTACTTGGCGCTGACGGAGGTGACGAATGCCGGGAAGCTGGAGACCGCCCCCCAGTGCAGTACCACGATCGGCGGCGCCGGCTTCTTCTTGCGCACGCTCTCGTCGGTCGGCACGCAGCAGCTGAACAGCTGCTCGACCGCCTTGACGACCGAGGCGTCTTGCTTGCTGGTGGCGTCGAGGAACATCTCCAGGGTGAGCTTGCAGCCGTCCGCACCGGTGAACTCCGGGGGGCCGGCCTTCGGGGCGCCCTTGGCGGTCTTGCGCTCCCACTTCGCCGTCTTGGCGATCGTCACCTCCTTGGGGTTGAACTGGAAGGTGATGGCGCCGCGCTTGGTCCCTGCCTTGTTTCCGCCGCTGGCCGGGGCGGGGTCGTAGAGGCCCAGTGTCGCCTTCTCCAGGTTGGCCTGATCGTTGCCGGAGGCTCCGTTCGTGGCCGCGGTGCCGGGCTGAGGCTTGGGACCCTTCTTCTTCGACGCGATCTCCAGGGCGATCGAGCCGGTCATTTCACCGTCTCCGGCGGAAGGAACCCGTGGTGGGCCAGCTCGATGGTCTCGGTGGCCACCTTGGGTGAGTCCAGGCTGAGCTGGGGTCCGGACCAGCGGACGGGGATGACGCCGTCCAGGTGCCAGCTGGCCACGATCTTGTTGTCGTCGGAGGCCCTGGCCGAGATCATCGCTGTGTGCCGCTCGACGCCGGTGGCGAAGCTGATCAGCCAGGCGGTGAGCTTCGCGCTATCCGGGCCGACCGGGCGGGTCAGCTTCACGTTGCCGTACTTGATCCGGGTCGGCAGCTGCCAGACGAACCCGTTGTTGCCGCCCTCCTCCCGCTGCTCGATCACCACCTCGCAGCCCAGGCCGTCGCAGCTGTTGAACGAGCCGAGCTCCTGCTTGTCGATCGTGACGGAGAAGCACACGCTGAGTGCTGTCTCCTGCCTCTCGGCCATCGGCTAACTCCTTTCTCGGCGCTCAGAATCGGGCATCGGTGACCAGTCCGGCGCGCTCGCGGTCAAGCCACAGCTCGGCCCGCAGCCGGGCCGACAGGGGCTCGAACAGTCGTCGGGCCATCTCGTCCAGATCCGTGGCGCCGGCCTGGCCCGCAGCTGCCGCACCACCCGGGCCGGCGGCGGCCGTGGCGGCCGCTGGGGCAGTTTCGGTCTGCACGGTCGGTTCGGCGGTCGAGACCACGGGCTGCACAGTCGCCGGACTGGGCGCCTGATTTCCGGGGGCCTGCTCGGCGCTCTGCAGCTGCACGGTGGTGTAGCCGGGATGGTCCGCGGCCCCCGCCAGGTCCGGCCCCGCGGCGGCTGAGCCGAACATGGCGGCGAACGAGCGGGTCTCGTCGACGCCGTGCCCGGCAGGCTGATACGAGCCGGCGGGACCTGGCGCGGCGGTCGGCAGCGGGGTGCCCGTTGAGACTGGCGGCTGGCTGGGGATCCGGCGCTGCAGGGGGATCGGATCCATCTGACGGATGGCGGTCGGACCGGCCGGTGCCACAGAGCGGTGTGCGGCGGCAGTGACGGGCTGGCGTTGCAGCGCGATGGCGTGCTGGGCCGCCTGACTGGCTCCAAATGCAGCGGCCGGGACGGGCATCCGCTGCGTTGCCGCCGGCTCCTCATGGTGCGGGCCGGGCGAGGCTTGCCGGACGTCGGCAAAGGACACCCGCTGAACGTCCGGCTGCGCTGCCACGGCAGAGCCGAGGTCGGACCGTACGGCCAACGGCGGCCGATGCGACACGAGGTCGGCCGTCTCGACAGGCATCCCGGCGGTCGACCGGGAGGCGATCGGCGACGGGTCGGTCGAGTTCTGTCGGGAGACCACGGGCAGTACGTCGCCGGGTGCCGAGCTGAGTCCAGCGGCGTCGGTGGCGTGATCGGCAACTGCGCCCGCCGTCGGGAGCGTCACCGGTGAGTTCAGGTCCCGCAGGTCGTCGCCGTGGCCGCCGGTTTCTGGATGCTCGACCGGTGCAACGGGCAGGCTGGACGATGGCGCTGCCCGTCGACGCTCGGGGACGGCGGCCTGATCGACAGTGCGCTGGACGAGCGGTGGCTGCCCGCTCACTGTCGGCTTGACGTGTGGGCCCGGTGAGCCGGTGCCTGCATCGGGCGTCGCGGTACCGGGTGCGGACGGTTCCCACGCCGGAGAGCTGTTTTCGGCAGCAGGACCGACGAGGCGCTGGACCGGTGGCGGCGCCGCTGCGCTCGGCGGGGCTGCTGCGGGAGCGTGCTTGGGAAGGCTCGTCAGACTCGCAATGCGTGCGGCGAACCCGCTCAGCGGCGCGGTCGGTAGCCCAAGGTCCGGGTCGCCCGTTTCCGATTCGGCTGGCGCGGCGACCTGCTCCGGCGCGGCGGCCGGTATCGGCTCTGGGCTCGATTGCGGGGCGGCCGGCATCGGCTCTGGGCTCGATTGCGGGCCAGCCGGCACATCGCCCGTCGGCAGATCGGCTGGGACGTCGGCGACCGTCAGGTCGCTGCCCTGGACCGGCTCTGGTCGCGGGGCTGGTGCGATCGGCAGGTCGGCGGTCGGCAGCTCGGCTGCTGGCGCCGGAGTCGGTGCCGATGCGGCCGACAGCTGGGCGACCGGAAGCTCTGCCGCCGGCAGGACGGCAGCTGGCAGCTCGGCCGGTGCGAGTTCGATGCCTGACGGACCGGTCGCCCCTACCGGCTCCGAACTGGACGTGGCAGGGGCGGTCGGCAGTTCGATCCGTTGCAACCCCAGGGTCGGCGCCGGATCGCGGCTGGGCTCCGACCCGGTCGGCAGGCCGGGTGCCGGCGAAGCCTCGGCCAACTGCTCGGCCGGTGGCGAGGCCTCCGGCGGAAGGCCGGCCGTCGTGCGCTGCTCGGACGCTGCGCCCGGGACGACCGGGAGTTCGAT
The DNA here is from genome assembly GCA_046765695.1 of Actinomycetota bacterium. GTDB lineage: Bacteria > Actinomycetota > Actinomycetes > Propionibacteriales > Propionibacteriaceae > Microlunatus. The sequence continues at coordinate 5,868 of JBKPNA010000230.1, forward strand.
GGTGAACGCCGGAGGTAGCAGGGCGGTCCGGGGACGGTACTCCGGCACCGCGGCCAGCTGCCGTTGCACGATCGGCACCGGAGGGGCCGATGAGATGGGCCGTGGCTGGGATGGAGCCTGCGCCGGTCGCTGCGGGATTGCCGGCGAGACGAGCTCCTCGGGACCTCCGGGTAGCGACCGCTCCGTGCCGGCGTCCTCGACGAGCCGGCTGACGGTCAACGGCGGGACGGCTCGGGGCGGCTCGGTCGGCTGGTGACCCGGCACCGCCTCCGGAATGCCGGTGACGGGCGCGACGGCCGAGCTGCCCAGCAACGGCATGACGTGACCGTCACCCGGGCTCGGCGGCCCCGGCTCCGACGTGACGACCTTGGCGTCGACCGGTGCCGAGGAGGTTTCCGACTCTGTTGCGGTGTCGTCGTCCGAGGGCGCCTGACGCGGTGGCTGCATGGCGGCCTGATGGGTTGACGGGGAGGCCTCGGGCGTGACCGACGACCTCGGCTCGCCGGCGCCTGGCGCGGAAGTGGCGGCCGGCGCGCCCGGCTCACCCCCCTCGCCGTCCGCCGCACTGGCAGCCGCTGTGGCCACGCCGGACTTGAGCTCCTCGGCTGGTCCCGGAACCTGCGGCTCCGCCACCGAAGACTCCGCCGCGGGGGTGTCGCTGGAGTCCGACCAGGTGATCGTCCGTCGCTGCACCGCAGGTCGCGGCTTCCTTGGTGCGGGCACGGCGAGCGGGGTTGAGTCGGCGTACGGAACGTGGTGTCCGGGCCGAACCGAGGCGAGGCCGTCGACCAGGCCCGTCGGACCGTCGGGGTCCACGTGGTGACCTAGCGGAGCGAGAAAGCTGGGGTTCTGGTGCGCGGTGAGGCCGGAGGTGAATTCATCAAGCGGGGCGACCGGGGACAACGGCTGCACGGTGCGCTGCACCGGCGG
>JBKPNA010000231.1:0-7334 GCA_046765695.1 Actinomycetota bacterium
GCTCAGCGGCGTTTCGCGGCCGGCCTTCGGCTAGTGCGATCAAGGTGGCGTCGGTGAAGACGCAGTAGGCCGGCAGTCTCTGCTCGGCGGCCTCCTGCCGACGCCACTCACGGAGCCGGTTCATGGTGGCTTCGTCGAAGGTCGCCGGGCAGCCCAGATGACGGCCCATCTTGCGCTCCGCGGCCTCGGACAGCGGCCGGCCGCAGGACCGGCAGTGCACCGCCAGCAGCGTGCCGCGGGTACGCGGGCCGGAGCGGGCGGCCGGTCCGGCTGCGGCCGCCGGCAGCACCGGACCCAGGAACCGGGAGGGCTTGCGGACATGCCCACCGCCGTTGCGGGTCCGGGACCAGGACACCCGGAGCAGCCGCCGGGCTCGGGTGATGCCGACATAGAGCAGCCGCCGCTCCTCGTTGACCTGCTCCGGTGAGGTGGCGAGCACGAACGGCAGGGAGCCTTCGTGGATGCCGAGCAGAGCAACGGCGTCCCATTCCAGGCCCTTGGCCGAGTGCAGCGTGCCAACGGTCACTCCCTGGGCCGCGGGCACGTGCTGCGCCTCGGCGCGGCGATCCAGTTCGGCTGAGATCGCCGCAAGGTCCGGTGCCTCGCCCGGACCCGCTTCGGCCGACATGTCCTCCGCCACGCTGACGAGAGCGGCCAGCGACTCCCACCGTTCCCGTATCGCACCCGCACCCTCGGGCGGCTGCTCGGTCCAGCCGAGCGTGCCCAGCACGGCTTTGACGGCTGCGACCCCGTCGCCCCCGTCGCCGGACAACGCCTTGGCCTCGGTTCGCAGCACGGCCAGCGCCTGGCGCACCTCGGCCCGCTCGTAGAACCGCTCGCCGCCGCGCACCAGGTACGGGATGCCGCGGTCGGCCAGCGCCTGCTCGATCGCCGGCGACTGGGCGTTGATCCGGAACAGCACCGCCATCTCGCGGTAGCTGGTCCCGGAAGCCGCCAGTCCGGCCAGCCAGTCCGCGATCCCGGCCGCCTCGGCCGCCTCGTCGGGTGCCTCGCTGAGCTCCACCTCGGGCCCGGTCGGCTGCTGGGCCTGCAAGGTCACGCCATGCCCTGCTGCGGCGGACTGGGCGGTGATGGCGTTGGCCAGGCCGACCACCTGTGGGGTCGACCGGTAGTCCCGGACCAGTCGGACCACCGTCGTACCCGGAAACCGGCTGGCGAAGCCGGTGAGGTAACCGGCCTGCGCGCCGGCGAACGTGTGAATGGTCTGAGCCGGGTCGCCGACCACGCACAGGTCCGTACGGTCCCCGCGCCACAGGGTGAGCAGGGCCTCCTGGATCGGGCTGACGTCCTGGTACTCGTCGACCACCAGGTGGCGATAGGTCCGGCGGATGGTGTCCGCGACCTCCGCATGTTCCGACATCAAGGCGGCGGTGCAGAGCAGGATGTCCTCGAAGTCGATGCGGGACCGCTCAGCCTTGGCCCGCTCGTACGCCGCGAAGACCCGAGCCACGGTCTCGGGGTCGAACGATGCCAGGTTGCGCTGCGAGCGGGCCGCCAGCCGCGCGTAGTCCTCGGCGCTCACGTTGCTGACCTTGGCCCACGCGATCTCGGCCACCAGGTCGCGCAGCCTGGGCGTGTCGACCTTGACCCGCAGTCTTGTCGCGGCCTCGGCCACCAGAGCCATCCGGTTGTCCAGTACCGGAGGCAGCTCCCCGCCATGGACGCGAGGCCAGAAGTACTGCGCCTGGCGCAGGGCGGCAGAGTGGAAGGTCCGGGCCTGGACGCCCGCGGCGCCGAGCTGCTGCAGCCGCGAGCGGAGCTCGCCGGCGGCCCGGGTGGTGAAGGTGACCGCGAGCACCGAGGTCGGGTTGTACGCGCCGACTGCGACGCCGTAGGCGATCCGGTGCGTGATCGCCCGAGTCTTGCCGGTGCCGGCACCGGCGATCACCGCCACAGGGCCGGTCAGGGCTGTCGCCACCTGACGCTGCTCAGGGTCGAGACCTGCCAGCAGCGCCTCGGGCGAGGCGGTGAGCGCGACAGGCACGGACCAACCTTAGGACGCCGGTCCGACAACCTGGCTGCTCAGCGCAGCAGTGCGGCGACGGCGGACAGCTCGAGCAGGGCACCCGGGACGCCGAGTCCGGCGACGAACGCTGCCGTGATCAGGGGAGGTGGTTGGTTGTCTCGCAGATGCGCGGCTGCGACGGCGTACCCGGCACGCAGGTCGGTCCCCTCGACCACGGCAAGGGACAGGCTGACCAGGTCGGTCATGGTGGCGCCCGCGGCGGCGAGAGCGACCTTCAGATTGGCCATCACCTGCTCGACCTGGGCCACGAAATCGCCCTGGCCGACCAGGGTTCCCTGCGCATCGACGGCGTTCTGCCCGCCGATGAAGATGTGAGTGGCGCCGGGAGGAACGACAGCGACATGGCTGAAGGCCGGGCTGCGCACCAGGCCGTCGGGCTGGAGCAGTGAAATCGAGGTGGTCATGGCGTCACCGTAGCGGCGGCTATCCGCTCCCCCGAGAGTCCGAGCCGTTGGTCAGGATGGCTGATCCAGCGGCAGCTCCAGCTCCACCTCGGTCAGCTCGGGCTTGCGCTCCATCGGCCACGACCGGCCGGTGGGACGGAACCCGTACCGGGTGTAGCACCGGCTCGCCGCCCGGTTGCCTCTGGTCACCCGGAGCACCAGCCGCTGAGCGCCGTGCTCGGGGGCAGCCGCCGCCACGGCGCCGAGCAGCCGGCCGGCGCAGCCGCGACCGCGGGCATCCGGCGCCACGTACATCGCGACCACGTCGACCGTGCCGGGCTGCGTCGGCAGCCCGGTTGCGGTCCCGACCACCTCGTCGTTCTGGTTCACCGCCAGGAAGAGCATCGGGTTCGCGGCACGCTCCCGCCAGGTGGACTCCGTAAAGACCGCCTCGTGGGCGTGGCTGGACCCGTACGCGTCCGGGCTCTCCGCCAGCATCCGCAGCCGGATCTCGCGATAGACCGGCCAGTCGTCCGGCTGCCCGCCGCGGATCCGGAACTCCATGGCTCATGATCACCCAGCGCCAGACCCGGAGCCACCGATTTTTGCCGGGCTCGGCAGCGGCCGTGCGGGAATATAGCGTGCATATGTATCGTTTTTGAGACATGACCCAGGCTGCCGTGACCGCGACCGACCGCCCGATCATGTACACCACCACCTGGTGTGGCTACTGCCTCCGCCTCAAGCGCCAGCTGCAACGCGCCGAGATCGGCGTCACGGAGATCGATATCGAACGCGACCCGGCCGCCGCGGCCATTGTGGAACAGCTGAACGACGGCAACCAGACCGTCCCCACTCTGGTTTTCCCGGACGGGTCGACGCTGACCAACCCATCGGTGCGCGAGGTCGCCGCCAAGCTGAACTAGCTTCCGGCTCCCTTCCCGCGTTTCGCGTCACATGACGTCAGACGAGTGTTCGCTGAGCGCCCCGGACACGTTTTAGACGTCACATGACGGCAAACGTGGCAGCACGGGGTGTGAAATGCCGGTGCTCGAGGTAGGGCTGTCGGTCCCGGGTCCTAGGGTGAGACCCGACCATGAGCCTCCTGATCCACCGCGCCGAGCGTGCTGACCGTCTGGTGGATGCGCTGGGCACCCTGCTCAGCGAACCGCTTTCCGATCCCTTCGCCACCGAGATCGTCAGCGTGCCGACGCCCGGAGTTGAGCGCTGGCTGAGCCAGCGGCTGTCTGCCCGACTCGGTGCCCGGCCGGGTCATGCCGACGGCGTCTGCGCCGGAGTCGACTTCTGCTCCCCCTCCCGGCTGGTCGCGAGAGCGCTGAACGGCACCGGCGAGTCGGATGCCGTCGATCCGTGGCGAGCTGACCAAGTGGTCTGGCCGCTGCTGCGGGTCATCGACGATGCGCGGGGCGAGAGCTGGAGCCGCCTCCTGTGGTCCCACCTGGAGGGCCGCGGCGGTCGGCGCTGGCCGGTTGCCCGGCACCTCGCCGAGCTCTTCGCCAAGTACGCCTCCAGCCGCCCGCAGATGGTCCAAGCCTGGTCGAGAGGTGAGGACGTCGACCCCACCGGTCGGCCGCTGTCGCCCGATCGAGCATGGCAGGCGGAGCTCTGGCGCCGGCTCAGCGCAGCGGTCGACCACCCGAATCCGGCGGCGCAGCTGGCCGCGGCAACCAGCGAGCTGCGGGGCCACCCCGAGAAGTCGGATCTGCCTGCCCGGCTGTCGGTGTTCGGGGCCACCCGGCTCGACGCCGACCGTCTCGCCGTGCTTGCCGCGCTGTCCGCGCACCGCGACGTGCACCTCTGGCTGCCGCATCCGTCGCCCGCGCTCTGGTCGAAGCTGGCGGACCAGCTTGCCGGCGGCACCATCCCGCGACGGCGTCGCGCTGACGACCAGACTGAAGAGCTGGTCGCACACCGGCTGCTGGCCTATCTCGGGCGGGACGTCCGGGAGCTGCAACTGACCCTCGCAGCCACCGGAGCTGAGTTCGTCGACGACCATCTCCCCATGCCGCCGACAGGCGTCCCCCAGACCATGCTCCGCCGGCTGCAGTCCGACATCGCCACGGATCAGGGTCCCCGGCCGGTCGAGGAGCGGTGGCTGCTTCCGCCCCAGGATCGCAGCATCGTGCTGCACGCCTGCCACGGACCGGACCGGCAGGTCGAGGTGCTGCGGGAGGTGCTGGTGGGCCTGCTCGCCGACGATCCCACCCTGGAACCACGTGACATCGTCGTGATGTGCCCCGATATCGAGACCTTCGCCCCGCTCATCGCGGCTGCCTTCGGCCTGGACACCCCAGAAGCCGAGGCTGAGCACCCAGGCCACCGGCTGCGGGTCCGGCTCGCCGACAGGTCGCTGCGTCAGCTCAACCCGCTGCTGGCCGTCGTCAGCCGCCTGGTCACCCTCGCCGAGGGCCGGATTCCCGCGTCTGCGCTGCTCGACCTGTGCGCGACCGCACCGGTGGCCCGCAAGTTCCGGTTCACCGCCGACGACCTGGACCGGCTGCAGGACCTCGTGGCTCGCGCCGGCGTGCGGTGGGGACTGGACGCGAAACGGCGCTCCCGATACGGCCTGGCCGACTTCGGCCAGAACACCTGGGCGGCCGGATTGGATCGACTCCTGCTCGGGGTCGCCATGGACGAGTCGGAGCAGCGGTTTCTCGGCACCGCCCTGCCGATGGACGATGTGGACTCCTCCGACGTCGACCTGATCGGTCGCCTCGCGGAGTGCGTCGCACGGGTGCGGACCGTGACCGACGCATGCGGTTCAGCTCACCCCGTGGCGGACTGGGTGGCGTTGTTCAAGCAGGCCCTGGACCTGCTCACCGAGGTGCATCCGGCCGACCGATGGCAGCTCGGCCATGCCTACGCCGAGCTTGACCGGCTCGCCGACCCGACGGAGCCAGGCCGACCGGCTGAGCTGGTGATGTCCGAGGTTGCAGACCTGCTGGGCGATGCGTTTCGCGGTCGCGCCAGCCGGGCCAATTTCCGCACCGGAACGCTGACCGTGGCGAGCCTGCTCCCGATGCGCGCGGTGCCGCACCGGGTGGTCTGCCTGCTCGGTACCGATGACCGCACGTTTCCGCGGCGGCAGCGGTCCGACGGCGACGACATCACCGAGACCGACCCGTGGGTTGGTGACGGCGATCCACGCAGCGAGGACCGGCAACTGCTGCTCGATGCGATCATGGCTGCCCAGGACCGGTTCATCGTGGTGTTCGCCGGGCTCGACCCCCGCTCGAACGCCGACATCCCGCCGGCCGTGCCCCTCGGGGAGCTGCTGGAGGCACTCGACCTGACCGCTCGTACGGTGGACGGCCGCCCCGTCCGCGACCAGGTTGTCATCCAGCATCCCCTGCAGCCCTTCGACCCCCGAAACTTCGAACCGGACCGACTGGGCCAGTCCAAGGGATTCAGCTTCGACCCGGGAGCGTTGCGGGCGGTCGGTGCCGGCTCCGGGACCCGGAGGCCGCCAGTCTCCCGTTTCGGGCTGGAACCGCTGCCGCCGATTGAGGACACCAGCCTGGTCGAGCTGTCCGACCTGCTCCGTTTCTTCGCCTACCCCATACGTGCCCTGCTGCGTGACCGGGCCGGCCTTTCCCTGCGTGGCCCCGACGAGCAACCCGACGAGCAGATTCCGGCATCGCTGCAGGGCCTGGACCGCTGGGCGGTCGGCGACCGGATGCTGCGGCTGCACCTGCAGGGCCACGACCTGAGCCGCCTCCGGGATGCCGAGTGGCGGCGTGGCGCCCTGCCGCCACGGATGCTCGGCGCTCGAGCCCTGGGTCAGCTGGTCGAGGAGGTGGCCGGACTGGCAGCGGCAGCCGGCGAGTACCGCACGGGTGAGCCGGTCCGGCATCGGGTGGACATCGAGCTGCCGGCTTGGGACGGGCGGCTCACCGGCTCGGTGCCGTCGATCTATGGCGACGACGCGGTCCGTGTGGGCTTCTCCCGGTTGTCGGCACGGTCGCGTCTCCAGGCCTGGCTGGAGCTGCTGGCACTCACCGCCAGCGCGCCGGACCGGCCGTGGCGGGCCGTCACCATCGGATCAGGAGGCCGCTCGGTGCTCGGTCCGATCAGCGCCACGTGGGCGGTGCAGCTGCTGTCCGACCTGGTCGAGCTCCGCCGGACCGGACTGTGCGAACCACTGCCCTTCAGCCCCCGCACCTCGGCCGAGTACGCGAGCGTGCGCCGCGGCCAGCAACTGACGCCCGCCCTGATCCGCGACCTGGAGAAGGTGTGGGCACAGGACCGCGACATCGGCTACGAGCGGTTCTTCGGACCGGGGGTCACATTGGCGGCCCTGCTGGCCCAGCCCTCTCGTCCCGGGGAGGCGCGAGGCGACCTCGGCGAGCCGAGCCGGTTCGGCACCCTGGCCCGCCGGGTGTTCACCCCGTTGCTGCGCTGCGAGGACCTGACGTGACCACCGGCATGCAGGACTTCGACCTGTGCGGGCCGCTGCCGGAGGGAACGACGGTGCTGGAGGCCAGCGCCGGGACCGGCAAGACGTACGCGATCGCGTCGTTGGCGGCTCGCTACCTCGCCGAGGGCCGGGTCGAGCTGAGCCAGCTGATGCTGGTCACCTTCGGCAGGATGGCGACCGACGAGCTGCGGCTGCGAGTACGTAAGCGGTTGGTCGGCGTCGAGGCCGCCCTGCAGGCCGCGGTGGCAGGCGACGACCGGCCGGTTGCCGATCCGCTGATCACGCTGTTGGCTGCAGTGCCGCCGGTCGAGCTCGAGGCGCGCCGCCGGCGTGTGGCGCGAGCCCTGGCCGATTTCGATGCGGCGACGATCGCCACCACACATGAGTTCTGTCTGCGGATGCTCGACGGGCTCGGCGTGCTGGGCGACGGTGAGACTCAGGCGGCGTTCCTCGAGCAGGTCAACGA
>JBKPNA010000232.1:0-8381 GCA_046765695.1 Actinomycetota bacterium
GCCCACGTCGGCCTGGGCCAAGGCCGGCGCGTCGTTAACGCCGTCGCCGACCATGGCGACCTGCCTGCCTTCGGCTTGCAGCTGTTTGACCTTGCCGGCCTTGTCCTCGGGACGGACTCCGGCGAAGTATCGATCGATGCCCAGCTCAGCAGCAACGGAGGCAGCCACGGCCTCGGCGTCACCGGTGATCATCACGACCTGCACGTTACGGGCGTGCAGCGCCTCGACGGCGCGCCACGACTCGCTTCTGATCTCATCGGCAAGCCGCAGGGCGCCGATCACCTGTCCGTCGACCAGGACATGCAGGATGATCGCCCCTTCGGCCCGCCACTCATTCGCGACATCGAGTTCTGTGGCGCCTTCCTGGTGCAGCAGGTAGGGCCCACCGACCTGAACCTGGTGCCCCTCGACGCTGGCCGAGACGCCAACCGCCGGCGAGGAGGCGAAGTCCATGGCCGGGGTCAGGCGCAGTCCTCGATTCTCGGCGGCGGTCACAATGGCCCGGGCCAGCGGGTGCTCAGAGTCGGCCTCGGCGCTCGCAGCAAGCGCCAGGACCTCATCCTCGGTGGGGCCGGCGGTCTCGATGGCGGTGACTGTTGGCTGGCCCTTGGTCAGAGTGCCGGTCTTGTCGAACAGCACCGTGTCGACGGTCCGCATTGATTCCAGGGCCAGCCGGTCCTTGACCAGGACGCCGCCGCGAGCGGCGCGTTCAGTGGCGATCGCCACCACCAGCGGGATGGCCAGGCCGAGAGCATGAGGGCAGGCGATGACCAAGACGGTGATGCTACGAATGATCGCCTGGTCCGGCAGCCCCAGCAGTGTCCACACCGCCACAGTGATGATGCCGGCGCCGAGGGCGAACCAAAACAACCAGGCAGCGGCGCGATCGGCGATCCGTTGCGCCCGCGAAGAAGAGTTCTGTGCCTCGGAGACCAGGCGCTGGATCCAGCGCGGTGTCTTCCCCGACGGCGGTGATCTCGACCCGGAGGCCGGAGTCGGTGGCCACCGTGCCGGCCACCACCAGATCGCCCTCGCCGCGGCGTACCGGCTTGGACTCGCCGGTGATCATCGACTCGTCCATGCTGGCTGAGCCGGACCGGATCCGGCCATCGGCCGGGACCCGAGCACAGGGACGCACCACAACCAGATCATCCAATTGCAGATCCGCAGGCGCCACCAGCTCAATCGCCTCACCCACAACCCGCTCCGCCTGGTCCGGCAACAGCGCCGCCAGCGAGTCCAGCGCCGAGGTGGTCTGGGCAAGTGAACGCATCTCGAGCCAGTGGCCGAGCAGCATGATCACAATCAGCAGTGACAGCTCCCACCAGAACTCCAGCTCCGGGTGCAGCACACCGAGGCTGGCGCCCCACGAGGCGAGGAAGGCAATTGTGATCGCCAACGAGATCAGCAACATCATCCCGGGCTGCCGAGCCCGCAGCTCAGCGACCGCGCCGACCAGGAACGGGCGGCCGCCCCAGACGTACATCACAGTTCCCAGTACCGGCGAGACCCAAGCCGCCCAGCCGGTAGCGGGCACCTGGTAACCCAGCAGCATCCCGAACACCTCGGAGAGCCCGACCACCGGAATTGCGAAGACCAGCATCACCCAGAACAACCGCCGGAATTCCCCGACGTGGTCTTGATGGCCATGGTGCCCCATATCCCCCGGATGGCCGGCGTGGTCGCCGTGCTCAGCGTGCGTGGCGTGCTCAGCGTGGCCGGCGTGGGTCTGGTCCGTCATCGGATCACCTGATGTTCCTGGGGTGTGGGGAAGGCTACGCGGGCAAGGATTGCGCCGGGCAGCCGGCGCGGGCTGCAGTGTTCTTCCTCGCCCGCAACGCAACGATGGACCGGTTGGTCGAGGCAATACGGCCCTACAACCCGACGGTCCTGTCAACCGGTCTCAGAGGTGACACCGAGCGCGAGCTGATCGAGCTGCTGCAGCACAACCACCCGGTAGGCGCGACCAAACCAAACTCCTAGCCACGGGCTGGACAACCCCGGCGGTTCATCTTGGCCGGGTGACTTCTGTGGCGTACTGGCAAGGCATGCAAAGTCTGGCCATCGGCAAGGCCTCCAGACGGTCGAACGGGATCGCAGCCACGCAATGCTGGCACTGCCCGTAGGTGCCGTTCTGGAGGCGGTTGAGGGCGCCGTCAATGTCGGACAAAACAGACTCTGCGGCCAGTGTGAGCGTCCGGGTGATCTGTCGCCTGGCCGGATCCGTTATTTGTGAGGGTTCCGCGGCTGCCGCAACGAGATCCTCGAGCTGAGCTATTCGAAAGCGTCGCTGCACTTCTAGTTCTACCGTCAGGTGTGTCAGGCGACCTGGCGTCAGGTAGGACGTAGCTGGCGACCGTACGGCTTCTACTGGTGTAGTCATTGATCTTCTCATTGGGGATGGCATTACTGGTTATCGGCATTGAGCCTCAGGTCACAGGGGCCTTGGTGCCGGTACGGCAGGCGGCAAACCCGTCCACTGTCAAGGTGCGTGAAGCCGCATCGGCCGGCGCTCGCTGCGGCGAAATCGATACTCGTGTTGTGCAAGTCGAGGCGCCGCTGACCGCCTGAAGATCGCCTGGGTGTCATCATCCTTTGTCCTCCTTGCTCGTGTGATGGTTTCGGGTGCCGCCCGCTCTGCACTCGCGAATGTTCCGCAGTTGCACGTTGGGCGGCTACGTCGCATGGTTCCCCCCGCCGGGTCTTCAATGGTCTCCAAGCAATGCGTTGCCGAACAGGGCCGTGGTCGGCCAGGCTTGAGGGCGCCTGCTTGCCGATGCTCGGCAATGTGGCATTCGATGCAGAAGTATCTGAGAGGTGGAAATTCAGATGGGCTCAGCCCCGGTCGACGGTGCCGACAGTCGGGGTGCCGAAGGGACGGACGACTGGCTGTCCGTTGTCGCCCAGACGGCTGCAGCCGACGCGAAAGCCCCGATCGAGTTGCTCGGTGAGTACTTGACCATCCTCGCCGATGCCGCCTTGTCCGGGCGGCGGCCGCAAGAGCGAGAGCTCTCGGCTGTTCGTCGGCTTGGTCAACGTGCAGCAGAGCAGGGCGTGGACGCCAACCAGGCGGTCGACCTGTACCTCTCGGCAGCTTGGCGGTTGTGGCAGGAGATACCGACCGTTGTGCGATCTCGGGACCGCGATAAGGTGCGGGCTGCCGCCGAGGCGGTCCTGCGCGTTGTAGACGACGCCGTCGAGGTGCTGGTCGAAGGCCATCAAGCCGCGCGACGTCAGCTGATTCGGCAAGAAGAGTCGGCGCGACGGGAGTTCGTCGACGATCTGTTGCGCGGCGACGCGGACGTCTCTCGACTCGTCGAGCGGGCCGAACCCTTTGGGCTTGATCTGGCGCGCAACCACCAGGTGCTGCTCGGCGCGCCGGTCAACTCGCCTGCCAGCCTCGACAGAGCGGCAGTGGTCATGGAACGGCTCATCGTTGACCGCTTCGGCGATCGAGAGGTCCTCGTCGCGACCAAGGATGGGCTGCTTGTGATGCTGATTCCCGGTGAGCTGCGGGATGTGCCGTCGGGCACGGACATCTCGGATCCGGCTGGTTTCGCTCGGACCCGCCTGAGTCAACACGCCAAGCATGATCGATGGCAGGTGGCTGCTGGTCGTCCCTACCCGGGAGCGTACGGAATCGCGCGTTCCTACGAGGAGGCTCGAGAGGCCCTGCTGCTGGTTCGACGGCTGCACCTCCACGACGATGCTGTGAACGCCCGTGATCTGCTCGTCTACCGCGTTCTGGGCCGTGATCAGGCCGCGCTGGTGGACCTGGTGCACGCTTTGCTTGAGCCGCTCACCCGCTCGCGCGGTGGTGCTGAACCGCTGCTGCAGACCCTGGAGACGTACTTCGCGACTGGAGCCGTCGCAACCGAGACCGCGCGCCGGCTGCACATGTCTGTCCGGACGGTCACTTATCGGCTCGCCAAGGTGAAGAACCTCACCGGGCACGATCCAGCCGATCCCACCCAACGGCTGCCGCTGCACATGGCGGTGGTCGGAGCCCGGCTGCTCGACTGGCCGGCCGCCGAGCTGCCCCGCCAACTGCTGTCCTAGCTGCCGGTCCCGACGTCTACCAGTTGGCTGGCGGATCGCTGGCGGGAAAGGACTGCCGGCCCCACTCGTCGATCAGGTAGTCGATGTAATCGGCCTCTGCTTTTGACGTCTGCCGTTGCTCATCCAGCGCATCGAAGAGCAGATTGAGCCCTTCGCCCATGGTGGGATGGGTGAGCACGGCATCGCGGACCTGTTGATACCGAAGTCCGCCGAGCATGGCGATCTGCAGCGTTGAGATCACCTCGCCGGCGTTGTGGCCGATCAGGGCGGCGCCAAGGATCCGTTCGGTGTCAGCATCGACGACCGCCTTCCAGGTGCCGGTGGTTGCACGAAGTGTCTTGGCTCTGGGGATGGCAGAAACGGGGATCTTGCCGACTGTTACGCGGCGGCCCTCCACGCGAGCTTGGGTCTCGGTCATGCCGACGCGGGCGAGTTCTGGGGTGATGAACACGGCGTACGGCACGATCCGACCTCTGGTTACGGTGTCAACGTGATCCAGGTTGGCTTTGAGGATCCGGAAGTCGTTCCACGAGGCGTGGGTGAATTGCGGACTGCCAGCGACGTCACCGGCGGCCCAGACATGGTCGGCTGTGGTCCGCAGGTGGTCGTCCACCCGGATGAATCCGTGGTCGGTCAGGTCCACGTCCGCGGTCTGCAGCCCGAGATCAGCGGTCACCGGGGAACGGCCAGCGGCGACGAGCAACTCCTCACCACGTACCTCGGAACCATCAGCAAGCACTACGACGATGTCGCCGTCTTCCAGCCGGCGGACCGCTGTGACCCGCGCATTCAGTCTTAGCTCGACTCCTTGATCAGCAAGGATGGTGGCCACTTCGGCCGCGACGTCCGGATCCTCGCGAGGGAGCAGTTGGTTCGGGCCCTGGAGCAGCACCACCTGGCTGCCGAAGATTGCGAACATGGAAGCGAACTCGCAGCCGACGTATCCACCCCCGAGAATGAGCAACCGCTGCGGCAGGCGTTCCAAGTGAAGGATGGATTCGGATGTCCAGACGCCCGACTCGGTCACGCCGGGGAGATCCGGCATCCTGGGGGTGGTGCCGGTATTGACGACGACATCGGTTCCCCGCAGCAACCGGATACTCCCGTCATGCACCTTGATCTCTGCTGTCCGGGGCGCGATGAAGCGGGCAGTACCCAAGATGAAGTCCATGCCGGACTCGGCGAACATCTTCTGGTGAGCAGCGACCATCCCATCGACGACCGAACTCTTGTGTCGACGCAAACCCTCCAGCGAAACCGACGGCGGCTCGCCCACCTCAACGCCCATCTCGCCCGCGTGGCGGGCGGTGAGCACGGTTCGCGCGCTACCCACCAGCGCCTTGGTCGGGATGCAGGCGACGTTGATGCAGGTGCCACCGATCTTGTCCCGTTCGACCATTGCCACCTTCCATCCCGCCTTGGCGCGGTCCATCGCCAATGACTTTCCGGCCTTGCCGCCGCCGATCACCAGCAGGTCGACATCCTCAACGTCGCGATCAGTCATCAACGCTCCCCATGGCTTTGCGGACCCTCTGGTTGCAGGCGGGTCAGATGTTGGAACCGTCCGGTGGTACTCCGGTCGGCGGCCGCGGAGCTCCGCCCTCCCGGGCCGCCTCTGGAGCGCCGATGGCCCGGGCGTCTGCCGAACAGCTCGTGAGCCAAGTGCCCCAGCGACAACACGCTAGACCCTTGAGTTAGCACTGGCGTATTCGGAACCAACGCGATTACCTGCGTAACATCGGGACCCTCCCAGTCGACGAGGGACGGGTGGAGGGGGCCGATGATCGCGCTGCTGCTGGCCCACGTCGTGGTCGCCGTGCTGGCGCCCGCCCTGTTGCGCCGTTTCGGCTGCCGCGCCTTCTTCGTCTTGGCCCTGGCGCCGCTCGCGACCTTCGGGTGGACCGTTGCGCAGGCCCAAACCGTGCTTGGCGGGGAGGTCGTGACAGAACGAACGGCCTGGATCCCAGCCCTCGGCGTCGACGCCTCTTTCCGAATCGGGGTGCTGCAGTGGGTCTTGTTGCTGGTGGTCAGCGGCGTGGGAGCGCTGGTGCTGGTCTATTGCCGGTGGTACTTCGATCACGATGTTCCCTCGCTGCGCACCGGCGCCGTGCTCGTGGCCTTCGCCGGGGCCATGACCGGTCTCGTCAGCGTGGACGACCTCGTGGGGCTGTACGTCTTCTGGGAGCTGACGACGGTGTTCTCCTACCTGCTCGTCGGGCACAATCCGGTCCTGCCTGCCAACCGTCGTGCCGCGTTGACCGCATTCATCGTGACGACCTTCGGGGGACTTGCCATGCTCGGCGGCATCGTGCTGCTGGCGGTCCATTACGACACCTACAGCCTGGCCGGGGTGCTCGCCGGCGCCCAGGGAGGCGGGGTCACCTCACCGATCGTGATCGCGGCAGTCATGCTGGTCCTGGTTGGGGCCCTGACCAAGTCGGCGCTAGTGCCCTTCCACTTCTGGCTGCCGGGCGCGATGGCCGCGCCGACGCCGGTCAGCGCTTACCTGCACGCGGCGGCGATGGTCAAGGCCGGCATCTACCTGGTCGCGGTGCTGGCGCCGGTGTTCGCAGCCACTCCCGGCTGGCGACTGATCACGCTCACGTTTGGTGCGGTGACCATGGTGCTGGGTGGCTGGCGCGCGCTGCGGCAGTACGACATCAAGGTGCTGCTCGCGTACGGCACGGTCAGCCAGCTCGGCTTCCTCGTGGTACTGATCGGGCTCGGGACGCGGGCGGCGGCGCTCAGCGGACTGGCGCTGCTGGTGGCCCACGCCCTGTTCAAAGCAGCCCTGTTCCTCGTGGTCGGCATCGTCGATCATCACGCTGGGACCCGGGATCTGCGCCGCCTGAACGGCGTTGGCCGGGCCATGCCGGTGGTCGCCGGGGTGGCGGTGGTTGCCGCATCCTCGATGGCCGGGTTCCCGCCGCTCCTCGGATTCACGAGCAAGGAGGCCGGTTTCGAGGAACTCGCATACCTGGCGGCTGACGGGGATGGGACCGGCCTGCCCGCCCTGGCGACTTCGCTGCTCACGGTCGCGATCGTCGTGGGGACCACCCTGACCGTCGCGTACTCGCTGCGGTTCCTCTGGGCCGCCTTCGGCCGCAAGCCAGCCGAGTTGCTGGCGCCCGATGCAGTCGTCCCGCCACCGCGCTACCGGGTGCCGGCGGGATTCGTCGCCGCGCCGTTCCTGCTGGCGCTGCTGTCACTGGTGGGCGGGTTCGCCGGCGGACCGCTGACCACCGCGCTCAGCGGCTACGCCGATACTGCCGAGATCGGAAAGCCGAGCCACGGAATCGCGCTGTGGCACGGGTTCGGTGCGCCGCTGCTGATGTCGGCGGTCGCGATCGCCGGTGGGGTCGTGCTGTTCGTCCAGCGCGTCCGGATCGCCCGGGCACAGTCCACGTTTCCACGGGTCATCAGCGCCCAGGAGGTGTACGAGCAGATCATGCGGGGGCTGGACCGGCTCGCTGTCGAGGTGACCGCCCGCATCTCCCGCGGGTCGCTGCCCCTTTACCTGGCCGCGATCCTGCTGGTCTTTCTGGTCCTGCCCGGCGGGGCCCTGGCTCTCCTGCCCCGGTGGGGATACGCCGTCCGGTTCGCCGATACCTGGGCCCAGGTCCTAGTCGGCGGGGTGATGGCGGTCGCCGCCGTGCTGACCGCCGTCTCCCGGGGCCGGCTGCGGGCCGTCATCCTGCTCGGGGTCACCGGCTACGGCGTGGCGTTGCTGTTCCTGCTGCACGGCGCGCCTGACCTGGCCCTGACCCAGGTGCTCGTCGAGACCGTGACCCTGGTCGTCTTCGCCCTGGTGATCCGCAAGCTGCCGCCGCACTTCACTCGAACGCCGCTGCACTCCAGCCGATGGTGGCGCGCGGTGATCGCGATCGGCGTCGGCGTCGCGGTGCCGCTGATCACGGCCGCGGCGGCCGGCGCCCGCACCGCTCGGCCAGTGTCGGATGCCTACCCCGCCGCGGCGTACGAATTCGGCTACGGCCGCAACATCGTCAACGTCACGCTCGTCGACATCCGCGCTTGGGACACGTTGGGCGAGATCGCGGTGCTCCTCGCCGCCGCCACCGGGGTCGCCAGCCTGATCTTCGTCCGGTATCGGCACGAGCCCCGGATCCGACTGTCCACCGACATACGGGAGCGCCAGCACCCGGGCCACGCGGGCTCGACGGCTCAGCAGCCGGGCCGCCTCACCTGGCTCCGTGGCGGCCACACGTTGTCCCCGGCCCGGCGCACCATCGTGTTCGAGGTCACGACCCGGTTCCTCTTCCCACTGACGATCATTGTCTCGGTATACGTGCTGCTGGTCGGCC
>JBKPNA010000233.1:0-6892 GCA_046765695.1 Actinomycetota bacterium
CCTGCTCTGGCGGTGGTGCGATCGGCGCGGCCGTCAACCAGAGAGGCCGATGCCGGTGACTGCCATCACGACCGCCAACGTCTCCGAAGCCTTCGACGAGGTCGCCGGAAGCTACGACCTGATGGTCGGGCTCAACCCCGGCTACCACGGCCACCTGCGGTCGGCCGCCGAGGCCCTCGTCGAGCAGCTGCCTGCGGCAGCGATCGAGGCGGAGTCGGGCCAGGTGCGACTGGCCGATCTGGGATGCGGCTCCGGTGCGTCGACGCGGGCGGTGCTGCACGCGGCGTACGCGGTCGGCGTACGGCCCATCGTGGTCGGCGTCGACGCGTCGACCGGGATGCTGGACGTCGCCCGGGCGAAGGCCTGGCCACCGGGAGTCAGCTTCGAGGTCGGCATGGCCGAGGAGCTGGCCTTCGCAAGGGACGCCTGGGGACTTGCCGACCGGGTGCCGGGGGTGTTCGCCGCATACCTCTTCCGCAACGTCACCGAGCGGGACAAGGTGCTCGCGGCGGTGCTCGACCTGCTGGCGGACAACGGCACGCTCGTGGTGCAGGAGTACTCGGTTGCCGACACCCAGCTGGCCCGGGCGATCTGGTCGCTGGTCTGCTGGTCGGTGGTGATCCCGATTGGTTGGCTGACCTCCCGGCAGACCCGGCTGTACCGCTACCTGTGGCGCAGTGTGCTGCAGTTCGATTCGGTGCAGACCTTTGTCGACCGGCTGTACGACGCTGGTTTCGTCGATGTCGAGGTTCGTACGGTACCGGGCTGGCAGCGGGGAATCCTGCACACTTTTCGGGCTCGCAAGCCGGCGGCCACGCCCGGCTCATGAGCCGAACCTGGCGCCCCGGGCAGGACGCCCGCGCGGTGCGTCACCCGGCCCCCGGTGCCGCCTCGTCGGGTCCTCGGCCGGTCGAGCGGCCAGTGGTCGTGGCGGGCGGCGGCATCGCCGGGGTGGCGGCCGCCGTAGGGCTGGCCGAACGCAGGGTCCCGGTGATCTTGGTGGAGCCGCACGAGCAGCTCGGCGGCCGGGTGCGGTCCTGGCCGGTGCAGCACGGCGACGACCGGGTGACGATGAGCCGCGGATTCCACGCGTTCTTTCGCCAGTACTACAACCTGCGGTCGTTGCTCCGTCGGGTCGACCCGGCTCTGGAGGGGCTGATCCCGCTCGCCGACTACCCGCTGGTCCTCGCCGGGGGCCACGCCGACTCCTTCGCCCGCATCCCGCGTACGCCGCCGCTGAACCTGGCGACCTTCGTGATCCAGAGCCCCTCGTTCACTCTTCGTGATCTTGCTGCGGTCGACGTGGCCGCGGCGATGGAGCTGCTGGACGTGGACTTCCCGGACACGTTTCGCCGCTACGACGGGGAGAGCGCGGCCCGGTTCCTGGACCGGCTGCGGTTCCCGGACCAGGCCCGCCATCTGGCGCTCGAGGTGTTCGCGCGGAGCTTCTTCGCCCACCCCGGCGACTTCTCGGCCGGGGAGCTGGTGGCGATGTTCCACGCCTACTTCCTGGGCTCGGCCGAGGGGCTGCTGTTCGACGTGCCGCGCGACGACTACGACACCGCCTTATGGACACCCCTGCGTCGGTACCTGGAACGGCTCGGTGTCGACGTCAGGCTCGGGCAGCGCGTGATCAGGCTGGTGCCGGGGGAGGAGCTTCGAGTGCGGCTCGGCTCTGGGGAGGACGTGCCGGCCCCAGCGGTGGTGCTGGCCACCGACCCGGCAACGTTGCGGAGCCTGCTGCTGGACAGCCGGCTCGGTGATGAGAGCTGGCGCGAGCGGGTGGCTGCGGTGCGGACGGCACCGCCGTTCGCGGTGTGGCGGGGCTGGCTGGACCGGCTGGTGGATCCAGCCCGGCCGCCATTCCTTGGCACGGCCGGTTTCGGGCCGCTGGACAACATCTCGGTGCTCGAGCGCTTCGAGGACGGCGCCCGTCGTTGGTCGCAAAGGCGCGGCGGATCGGTCGTCGAACTGCACGCGTACGCCTTGGTCGGCGAACCGGACGAGCGGGAGGTCCGTGCTCGGCTGCGGGCGGAGCTGGACCGGATCTATCCAGAGCTGGTCGGGGCCGCGGTGCTTGCCGAGGAGTGGCTGGTCCGCGACGACTGCCCGCTGGCCGGTACCGCTCCCTGGGACGACAAGCTCACCGTGGACACACCCGACCCATGGGTCAAGCTGGCCGGCGACGGCATCCGCTGCGACTACCCGGTTGCCCTGATGGAGCGGGCCGCCACCACCGGGTTCCTGGCGGCCAACTCACTGCTGGGGAATTACGGCTTGGCCGGCCACGACCTGTGGACGGTGCCGATGCGCTCCCGGCACCGGGTTGCCCGGCCGCTGCACCGCCTGCTGACCCTCCCCTTACTCTCCGAAACCGGTCAGAGACGACAACGAAACGGGCCGGAAACCTGTCGTTAGTGACCGGTTCTGTGAGGGCGAAGGGCGGCGGGCGAAGGATTAGCAGGGCACGACGAGGATCGAGCGGCCAGCGGCGGCGACGAGCGGGCGGATGTCGTCCACATCACTGGTCAGGATCCGGTCACCTTTCGCCGCGATCACCACGACACTCGCGTCGATGGCGTCGTGGGTGCCTGCCCGGCCCAGCAGCACTCCTGACTCCCGGCCCAAGCTATGATCAACGGCTTGAACGTCTACGGAGTTCAGCAATCGAGCCAGGTTGGCCTGCCGTCCGCCGGGATCGCGCCAGACTTGGGCGACCACCGCGCCGTTGGTGCGTAGCTGAAGCCCCTCCTGTTGCGCCCGCCGCAGGCGCACGAACATCTCACGATCTCCCCGATCGACCGCAACGAACGCCCCGGCGTCAAGGATGAGGGCGCTCACGCCGCCGGTTCGCTGGTCGTTGGAGCCGGCAGACCGAGCTCCCTCGAGGCCTTTGCGAGCTCCTCAGGCGTAAAAGCGCCGTGCTCGGCTTCCCAGTCGTCGAGAAACTCAGCGAGCGCCTCAGCCCGCAGTTTGGCAGCCGCCGCATCCGCCAGCCAGCGGGAAAGTCCGCCGCCGCTTCGTTCAGCGGCGGCTCGGACTGCATCGCCAAGGTTGGGATCGAACGAGACACTCAACTTGTCGACCTTCACCAAGCAAGCATACCGCGGTATGAACGACCGTGGTAGGAACGCCCCTCTCCTCTCCGAAACCGTCAGAGACGACATCGAAACGGGCCGGAAACCCTGTCGTTAGTGACCGGTTTTGTGGGGAAGGGTCAGCTGGTTTTTGTGGGGAAGGGTCAGCCCGGGAACTCGCCGCGGCGGCGTAGCTCGTAGCGGCGCTCGGCGTACGCCAGGTCGTCCACCCACAGCTTGCGAGCCATCCGCCTGATCCCCGGCTTGAGCAGCGGGGACATCCAGCGGGCGACGGTGAACCCCGGCCGATCGGAATACGCGATGGTGGCCTCGGTGACCATGGTCAGCGGCCGGCCCTCGTCGTCGAGCCCCAGCGGCGTGGCGTGGGTCTCCACCACGCTGGCGGTGCCCTCGCCCTCGGTGATGTGCATGACGATGGTCCGCGCGTCGGGGCAGCTGAACTCAGCCCGCACCGGCACCCCCCAGGTGCGGCTGAGCCGGAAGGTCACGTCGACCACCAGGGTGCGCTCGTCCGAGGCCTCGTCGTCCACCACCAGATGGCTGAACGCGTACGGGTGGAACCACGACCCGTGCCACGGGTCCAGCCGGTTCGCGATCACGTCCTGCGGCTCGCACACCCCGGGATGAGCGATGACAGCCGTCACCGAATCCGCGAACGGAGGTCGGGCCGGCACCTTGGGCCGCTCGGTCGGCGTCTCCCCGTCGGTCGGCAGACCCACCCAGATCAGCACGCCGTCGTCGTACGCGCGATAGGGGCGCCAGGTGGCGTCGCCCTGCTGGGTGAACGCCATGCCGTGCCAGCGGCAGTACATGGTGCCGTCCAGCACCGGGCACTTGTCCAGCAGCGCGCCGAGATGAGGGCAGAGCGCCGGTCCGGCGACCAACCCCCCGGCTGAGTTTCGCCAGAACACCACCTCGCGCCCCGCGATCGTCCGTGCCACCGACTCCTTGCGGCCGACGTCGGCGCTGGCCCCGGCCACGAACCAGCCGCCGGAGTCCTGAGCCTGGGAAGCCGCCAGGGCGGCGCTGATCCGAGCCGGTTTCGCCAGCCGCCAGGTCGACGTCATCTGGTTCTCCCGGGGCTGGGGGACCCGGGCAATGGGGATCCGGGGTCGCTGTGGCACGACCGCGGGCACTGGACCTACGTCAGTGCCCTTGCGAAGTGACATGTCTCCTCGATCCGTCCGGTTCCGCCGTGGGTGGACCAGTTACCAGGATGCGCGTCGCGGTGACCGCCTTGCGCCAGGTGGGCACTCGCGCCCGCGACCTGAACACGTCGTAGTCCTGCCGCTCGATCCGGTCGAGGATCCGGGAGTACAGCACCCGAGCGGTGCCGACGCACCGCGCGGATTGGGGCGGCAACATCGCGATACCGGTGTCGGCGAAGGAATACAGGGCGCGGTTGCGCTCGATCTCGTACGCCATCAGCGCCGAGAACTCTGGGGTCGCCCGCCGTTGGCTGAGATCGACGCCGAAATGCTCCAGGTCTTCCTGTGGCACGTAGACCCGGCCGCGGTCCAGGTCCTCGTCCACGTCGCGCAGGAAGTTCGTCAGCTGGAAGGCCAGGCCGAGCGATCGAGCCGGGGCCTTGGCGTCCGGGCTGGTCGGCTCCAGCACCGGCAGCATCATCTCCCCGATCACCGCGGCCGAGCCCTCCATGTAGCCGCAGAGGTCCTGCCACGTCCGGTATGAGGTGACCGTCAGGTCCATCCGCATGGCGCCGAAGAAGCGCTCGAAGCACTCCGGCTCGATGCCGCAGCTGACCACGGTTTGCACGATGGCCGCCAGCACCGGGTCCTCACTGTTTCGTTCGACCAGGGCGGTGCGAAACTGCTGCTCGAAGCGGTCGAGCTGGGCCTCGACCACGGCGGGGTCGCCGGTATCCGGCAGGTCGATGATGTCGTCGGCCAGCCGGCACAGCGCGTAGACCGCGTACACGTGCTTGCGCTGTCGCCGAGGCAGTAGCACCGCACCCCAGAAGTACGTGGTGCCGTGGCGCCAGGTGAGCCGCGCACACTCGCGGTAGCCCTCGACCAGTCTGGCGTCCACAGGCTCAGTCCCGTCCCGGAAGGTAGTCGCCGACCCGCGCCGCGGCCAGCTTCCCTGAGATCAGCACCATCGGTACGCCGACGCCCGGCACCGTCCCGGAGCCGGCGAAGAACATGCCCGGCAGTCGCCGCTCCACGTTGGGAGGCCGAAACGGCCCGGTCTGGGCGAAGGAGTGGGCCAGCGCGAACGGCGTGCCCGCTGCCATGCCCTGTGCCTCCCAGTCCAGCGGCGTGACCAGTTCCTCGACCACCACGTCGCTCGGGTATCCGTGGCGCGACAGGAAGGCGTGCAGCCGGTCACGCATCGGCCCGGCCTCGCGCCGCCAGTCCACCGTGCCTCGGAGGTTGGGCACCGGCTCCAGCACGTATGCCGTTGAGCATCCGTCGGGCGCCGCCCACGGCGCATCCAGCGACGGCATGGTGACCAGCCGGGAGGGGTCGGCCATCAGCCGGCCACGCTTCAGCAGGTCGTCGAACGCCTCCGCCCACTGCCCGCCGAAATGGATGTTGTGGTGAGCCAGCGGCGGCTCCGGCAACCCGCGTACGCCGACGTGCCAGACCACGGCCGAGGGGGAGTAGTCGCCACGTCGAGCAGCCCGCGGCGGGGCCAGGTCGGGCAACAGCCTGTCGTACGCGACGGGCAGGTCGAGTGTGCAGACCACCGCGTCGGCCGGGATCTTCTCACCCGATGCGGTCTGCACCCCGGCCACCCGGCCGGCCGGCGAGCGCAGGATCGCGGTCACGGCGTCGCCGAAACTGAAGGTCGCTCCGGCCTTCTCCGCCGCCTGCGCCAGCGCCGCAGGCAGGGCGTGCATCCCGCCCTCGGGGAAGTAGACCCCGTTGATGCTGTCCATGTAGGTGATCACGGCGTACAGGGCCAGCGCCGCGTCCGGGGCGAGGCCGGCGTACATGGCCTGGAAGCTGAACAGCCGATGCAGCCGCGGGTCGCGGAACCACCGGCGTACCACGGCGCCCAGCCGCCCGAACGCGTTCAGCCGGAGCAGCTGTGCCAGCGCCCGTGGCGATGCCAGCAGTCCGGTCGGGGAGTCGTAGTTGCGGTCGATGAAGTGCGGCATCTCCACCGCATACAGTCGCTGCAGCCAGTCGACGAAACCGTCGAACGCGGCCGCGTCAACGCTGCCACAGGTCCGGTCGATCTCGTCCCGCATCGCCTCCCGCCCGGAGCGGACGAGGATCGTGCTGCCGTCGGCGAAGCAGGCCCGGTACGCCGGGTCCAGTCGGCGCATCGGTAGCAGGTCGAGATCGGCGTCGACGGCGCGCAGCGCGTCGACGATCAGGTCGGGCATGGTGAGCACGGTCGGGCCGGTGTCGAAGGTGAACCCATCCCGGGTGAGCACCCCCGCCCGCCCGCCCGGGACCTCCTCCCGCTCGACCACGGTGACGGAGTAACCGCGCCCGGTCAGGTAGCAGGCGGCTGACAGCCCCGCGAGCCCGGCCCCGAGGACGAGGACCTGGTTCACCCACACCCCCCTTTCTGCCGACCCTTCCCACGAAACCGGTCACAGACGACAGCTCTCGTCAACGAATCGGTGTCGTATGTGACCGGTTTCGCGAGGAGAAGGGGTGACTCTCTCACCGGTCCCGCCAGGCGATCTTGTACGCCATCGAGGTCAGCCCCGCGACGCCCTCCGGGCTGAGCCTCGGATGGTCCAGCTCGGCGATCGCCGCGTGCACGTGGGCGCTGATCCGCGCCTCGATCGCCTCCACCACGCCGCTCGCCTGCAA
>JBKPNA010000234.1:0-13541 GCA_046765695.1 Actinomycetota bacterium
GCTGACCCCGGTCGCTCCGCTGGACGGCTCGGTCGCCGGGCGGACCATCACCTTCCACGACCCGTGCTACCTCGGTCGCCACAACGAGATCTACGACCCGCCCCGCGAACTGCTCGATGCGCTGCCGGGGGCCACGGTGGCCGAGATGCCGCGATCCCGGGAACGGTCCTTCTGCTGCGGTGCCGGAGGTGCGCGGATGTGGATGGAGGAGAGCATCGGCAGCCGGATCAACCTGAACCGCACGCAGGAGGCGCTCACCACGCTGGCGGCCGCCGATGGGACCGGTGGGCCGAACGCGATCGCGACCGGGTGCCCGTTCTGCCGGGTGATGCTCAGCGATGGACTGAACGCCATGCAGGCCGACGGCGCCGCCCCGGAGACGACCGAGGTGATCGACGTAGCCCAGTTGCTGCTGGAGTCGGTCCGCCGTGGCACGTCATCCCCGCCGCGCTAGCAGCATCGACGCTGCACCCTTTCGGATGACGGTGCACCCTCTGCAAACGGTGCAGCGTCCACCGTAAGGGTGCAGCGTGGAGCACCTCCACGATTGGAACCCTTGCCTTGACGTCACCGTGGTGTCATCATGGCGTCATGGATCTCTCAAATTACGTCACTCAAGTCCGGAATGGCGTCACGCAGGCCGCCGCTCTTGCCGACGAGCCCACCCGGCAGGTGGCCGCGCGGTTGGGTGGGGCCATCGATGCCTCGACCCGACTCGCGCTCATCCAGGCGCTGTCAGATGCGGCCAGCACGATCAGCGCGGAGCTCGCGCCGTCCTCGGTGGAGCTGCGGATGGTCGGCCAGGACCCCGAATTCGTCGTATCGGTGCACACGGCAGAGTCCGAACCGACCTTCCTGACCCCGGAGTCGGAGTCCGCGACATCTGACCAGACCGGCGACGAGCCGGCCACGGACTTCGAGGACGAGCCGGTCGCCCGGATCAGCCTTCGGTTGCCACAGTCGGTGAAGGTTCGGGTCGACGAGATGGCGGCCGCCGACGGCATCTCCACCAACGCCTGGCTGACCCGGGCGGTGATGAACGCGCTGGGTGAGCGGGAAGGGCCTGGACCGTGGCCGCACCAGCCGGCACCACCCCCGCCCCCGCTGCCCGGCCACGGCATCTTCGGGCCGCACGGTCCGTTCGGGCCGCACGGCGTCTTCGGTCCAGGCGGCCCCTTCGGTCCCGGGGGCCTGTCCGGCAGCAGGCCTGAGACGGGAGCCGGCCGAGCCCCGCGTCGGGGCCGGGTTCAGGGTTGGGTTCGGTGAGCACCCGCAGCTTCACCCAGAACGGCGTACGCCAGGTCGCCATCGACCATCTCGGCAGCGGCTCGCTGACCATCGAACCCAACGCGGGGGCTGACGTCGTGGAGGGCTGGATCGACGCCGACGACGAGCAGCTTCTGGAACTGGTGCAGGTGCGCAAGTCCACCACCGGGCTGCGGCTGAGCTTTCCTCGCGAATTGCACCGCGACGCCGCCATTCAGCTGAGACTCAGCGTCCCCGACGGGCTCGAGTATGTGATCATGGTTGGCTCGGCCGACGTAACGGCACGCGCGACCGTCGGGCGATCCAAGATCACCAGCGGCTCCGGAGACATCCACCTCGGCCGCGCGAGCGATCTGGACTGCTCCACCGGCTCGGGCGACATCTTCGTCGAGACGGCAGCCGGTCGGTCGGTGCGGCTCGGGTCAGGTTCGGGTGAGGTCATTCTCGATGAGGCGCAGTGCCCGGTCACTGCCAAATCCGGGTCAGGCGACGTGACGGTGAACATTGCGCACCACCACCACGTCCAGGCGAAGTCGGGTTCCGGTGACATTGCGGTCAACAGAACCGGCGGATCGCTGGACCTGCGAACCGCCTCGGGTTCGGTGGCAGTCGGCATTGCCGACGGCATGGCGGCATGGCTCGACCTCGACTCGGTGACCGGCGAAATCCGGATCGGTCTCGACTCGACGTCCCAGCCGCCGCCGCACGAGCCCTACGCCTCGGTCCGGGCTCGTACGGCCTCCGGGGACATCACCATCCAGTGCGCCGACACCCGATAGCTTCGGGTCACCTTCGCTCGGAAACCGGTCACAAACGACACCGAATCAGCCCCGATGGCTGTCGTTTCTGACCGGTTTCGGCCGAAAGGCGAGTGGCACAAGAACCGGGAGTCAGATCTCGGTGCGGTGGAAGTTGAGGTGGGAACGGCTGGGAGTCGGGCCGCGCTGACCCTGGTAGTGAGACCCGGACCCGGCTGAACCGTACGGGTGCTCGGCCGGGGAGGTGAGCCGGAAAAAGCACAGCTGGCCGATCTTCATCCCTGGCCAGAGCTTGATCGGCAGGGTCGCCACGTTGGACAACTCGAGAGTGACGTGCCCGGAGAACCCGGGGTCGATGAACCCGGCCGTGGCGTGGGTGAGCAGCCCCAGCCGGCCGAGGGACGACTTGCCTTCAACCCGAGCGGCGATGTCCCCAGGCAATGTGACCACTTCATAGATCGACCCCAGAGCGAACTCGCCCGGATGCAGGATGAACGGCTCCCCAGAGTCGGGTTGCACCGGTCGGGTCAGCTCCGACTGCTCCACCGCCGGATCGATGTGGGGATAGCGGTGGTTCTCGAAGACACGGAAGTAGCGATCGAGTCGCACGTCGATGCTGGACGGCTGGACGAACTCAGCGGAGAAGGGCTCCAGCGAGATCCGCCCGGCGTCGACCTCGGCCCGGATGTCGCGATCCGACAGCAACATGCGGCGACCCTATCTATTGACGTTGACCTGTCAGCTCTCGCTGCGGCGGATCTCCAGCCAGTGGTCGCCCATGGACACGATGGAGCCCGCATCGACATAGACCACGTCGCCCGGCTGGCAGCGCCTGGAGGCGCCTCCCGGGTTGGTCACCGTCGAGCCGTTGGTCGACCCTCGGTCGACGACGTACAACCCGGCTTGGTCCACTCCGATCGCCAGGTGAAGCTTGGACACCGTACGCGTCTCATCCGCGATCTTGACCAGCTGAGCGTCCTCCTCGCTGGGTTGCGGCCGCGGGTTCCGACCGAGCAGTACCAGCCGGTCGATGCTCACCGTGCGCCCGTCATCCAACACTGCCACCCAGCCCGAAACCGGCGGCCGAGCTTCACCGGTAGGCGGAGCAGCCGACGGGGAGGTGGGGGCCTGGTGCGACGGACGTGGTTCTGGGCTGGGTACGACTGCGGGACCACTGGTCGGCGCCACCACGGGCCGTGGGGTCGGTACCGCTGGTACCGGGCTGGGCTGGACCTGGGGACGTTGGTCCGGGGCCCGCTGCGGGTAAGCCCCAGGCGCATAGGGGTTCGCTCCAGGCGGGTAGCCGACGCTGGGGTATCCAGGCGGCGGATAGCCCGTTCCGGTCGGGTTGCCGGCTGGGGCCGACACCGGACCTGGCGCAGACTGGCCTGCGGCCGACCCCAAACCAGGCGCAGACTGGCCTGCGGCCGACCCCAAACCAGGCGCAGACTGGCCTGCGGGAATGGAGGAGTAGCCAGTGACCGGACCGTAGCTGGGCGCGTGCGGCATCGATGCCGGCTGTAGCGGCCGCATCATCCGGTCCGTCGGCGGGGCAAGCACCCGTTCCTTGATCACCACGGCCTTGGCGGCCCGGTCATGCCAACCCTGCCGCCGGGGATGCATCAACAGCGTGATGAGCAGGAGGACCAGCCCGACGGCGGTGAGGCTGAGCAGCCAGAGCAGCAGCAATCGGAGTACGACACGGCCCCAGCCGATCGGTCGGCCGTCGTAGAACCCGACCAGCTGCAGCTTCATCAGCCGCATCCCCGGTCCTGCGGCCCTCTCGGCCTGCATGTAGATCACCAGAATGCCCCAGGCCACGATCACCAGTGCACCGACGATGCTGAGCACCCCACGCATGGTGGCTGACGCTCCCGGCAGCACCACGCCAAGTACGCCGACCACGATCGCCGGGACCAGCGACTCGATCAGGTAGGCGACCAACCGCCGGCCCAGCGGGCCGACCTGGACCCCTGGTGGCAGGCCGGTCTCGCGACTCGGTGTAGCCGATCCGGGGGGTGCCATTCGTTGCTCCTCGTTGCGCGTCGGGGTACGACGCTACTGCGGAAAGTCAATCAGGACCGAAATTCCGTCGCCCAGCTCCATCACGCTGCCGAGCTGGACCTGCCTGGTTTCACCGGGCACGAGCTGCTCGTTGCGCCCGCCAGGGTGGACAAGGACCGTGCCGTTGGTCGAATGCAGGTCGGTGACGACGATCTGCCAGCCCTCCGGCGCAACCTCGACGTGGGTCCGGCTGATGTCGTGTCCGGGGCTGGGCAGCGTCATCAGCCTTGGTGAACGGGCAGTCGAGCGCTGAGCCGACGGAGCCCGGCCGATCAGCACTGCTCGATCGACCTCGGCCGTGGTCCCGTCCGTGGAGCGCAGCACCGCGAGAA
This sequence comes from Actinomycetota bacterium, assembly GCA_046765695.1. Lineage (GTDB taxonomy): Bacteria > Actinomycetota > Actinomycetes > Propionibacteriales > Propionibacteriaceae > Microlunatus. Next base: position 4,421 of record JBKPNA010000234.1, read on the forward strand.
TCGGGCGGGGAACGAGCTGAGGGCCCTGCGGCGCGATCGGGCTGTCGCAGGTCCGGCAGTGGGTCGCATTCTGTGGGTTCGCGTGACCGTACGGGCAGACGACCGCCATGATCAAGGAGTTGTCGGACGGGCCCGACTGGGACGCCGTGGGAGGTGACATCTGCAGTGTGGGTGGCGGTGCTGCGGCGTACGCCGGTGGCATCAGCTCAGTGTCGGCGTTCTCGACTTCCGGCTCGGGGGCCATCCGCCGCGGCGGCGCCGGATCGGTGGCCTCGGGTTCGGGCATGGGTTGGGTGAACGCCGGTACGGGTGCGGGCTCCGGTGCTACCGGCTGGGGTTCGAGGTCGTCCGCGAAGGGATCGGCGAGCAGCTCGGTGTCGGGGCCGGCGTCCTGCGCCTGGACGGGCTGAGCCGCAGGGAGCTCAGCCGGCGCGGGGGCCGGCTCGAGGGCGACCGGCGCCTCGCCAACCGGAGCAACGCCAGCCGGCGCCTCGCCGGCGGTCACACCACCGGGTGGCATCTCGGCGGCCGGAGCAACGCCAGCCGGCACGACATCGCCGGGTGCGCCGGCAGCCGGCACATCGCCGGGTGCACGGGCGACCGGCATGCCAACTGCCGGCGCCTCGCCGACGGGCGACCCGGCGACAGGCGCAGAGAACACGGGCGCCGAGAACACGGGAACAGACACCGCAGGCGCATCGACGACAGGCGCGGCGGCGGCCGATGTACCATCCGCCGGCTGGGCATCCGCGGCCTGACGGCGAGCCGGCAACACCTCCGCCGGCACCGCGAACGCCGGGGCGGCCTCGGGTTCGACCGGCCGCTGGGGCGAGCTGACCCGGGCCGCAGGCGAGGCGTCCAAGCGGACCGCGGACGCGCGTACGGCGCCGACGATCAGGGGCAGCTCCAGCTGCGCCTCGTTGCTGGACTGGGTCTCCACCTGAACCTGAGTCACGTGTTGCAGGCCTATTTCGGACCAGGTCTGGATCCCATCTCCCTGGGCCACGGTGACGCCACTGGCCAGATCCACCACCGAGACCTGGCCACGAACGAGGGATCGCATGCCGTCATCGGTCCAGAAGAATGCGGCGAAGCTCGGCAGTGAGTCGAACCCGAAGCTCGCCAGCCGGCCGGCCAGGTCCGACATCGACGAGGATGCCACCACCTCTTCCCAGAGCGTGCCGAGCATCGTGGAGCATTCCGGCGGCGGCTCCAGCAGCACCAGGGAGGTCGGTCCCGAGAGCAGCACCCAGTCACCCGGCGTGTACGTCGCCCGCCACTGGCCCAGCACTGTGCTCACCCGGTCCCTCTCCCTTTCTCGGAAATGGATGGGGACCACCCCCTGTGGGCCCCCGTAGAGCGAGCCGTGCGCCAGCGACGGACCCGCCCTTCGACCCCGCCGCACGGTCCGTGGTCGTCGGTCGACATTCTTCCCCGGTCAACGGAAGATGCAAAAGGGCAGGTGAATCGTATAATTCGGGGCGTGCCGTTGGGAGCGCAACACTGGGTGATCGCCACCCGCCGGCACGCGCCGATCCGTCGTACGACCATCGCCGATGTCGCCCGTGAGGCGGGAGTCAACAAGGGCACCGTGTCGCGCGCGCTGCGCGGTATTCCCGGCGTCGGCCCGACCACCCGGCAGCGGATCATCCAGACCGCCGACCGACTGGACTTCTCCGCGTCACGGCTGGCGAGCGCCCTGGCCAGCGGCCGGTCGAAGACGATCGGCATCGTGCTGCCGACGCTGCGGTCGTGGTACTTCAGCGAGTTCGCCTCGGGTGCCAGCGAAATCCTGACGCCGGCCGGCTACCGGGTGGAGCTGATCAATCTCGACGTCGACTCCGACGATCTCGACGTCGACTCCGCGACCTTCCGGCACCTCTTCGGGGAACTGGGTGCCGGAAGGGGTCGCGACGCGCTGCTGCTGGCGGGGACCATTCCAGTTGACGTCTTCAGCGCCCGCGAGGAGTCCGCCCGAGTCGCGGCGTCGGCCACCGGATCGCCACTGACCAGCGTCCCCGGGATTCATATCGATCACCGGGCGGGGGGCCGGCTGGCCGCTGAGCATCTGCTCGGCCTCGGCCATCGCCGGATCGGCATCATCGACGGGCGGATGCCGGACAAACCTGGCGCCTGGATGTGGGAGCACCGCAGCCAAGGCCTGCGGAGTGCCGTACGGGCCGCGGGCCTGAGCATCGACGACGCACACGTCGTGGCACCCGGCGACTGCCACGCGGGCGATGGTGAGCGAGCCATGGCCGAGCTGCTGGACCGGCCGGGTGAGCGGCCAACCGGGGTCTTCTGCCACACCGACGAGCTGGCCTTCGGTGCCATGGCCACTCTTCGGCGCCGTGGATTGCGGTGCCCGGCCGACATCTCGGTGGCCGCGTTCGACGACCACCCGATGGCCCGGTACTGGGGGCTGACCACGGTGAGCCAGCACGCCCACGAGCAGGGGGTGCGGGCGGCGTACGCGCTGGTCGACTCGCTGGAGGACAACCCGGAGCCGCAGCACCGGCCGGTGGAGGAACTCAGCGTCGAGCTGATGATCCGGGAGACCACCGGCCCGCCGCCGATCACCTGACCGGCCTGCGCTCACCCTCACAAAACCGGTCACAGACGGCAAGAAACCTGGCGGATTTGCTGTCGTTTGTGACCGGTTTGGAAGAGGGCGGAGGCTACGAGCGCGGCCGCAGCGGCAGCCGAACCCGCAGCACGGTCTGACCGGGTCGTGACTCGATCGTGATCTCCCCGCCATGCCGCTCGACCACGATCCGCCGGGCGATGTCGAGACCGAGTCCGGTCCCCCGGCCGACCTCCTTGGTGGTGTAGAACGGCTCGAACGCGTGCCTTGCGACCTCGGCGGGCATGCCGGGCCCGGTGTCGCCGATCTCCACGGTGATGCTGTCCCCGTCTGCCCTGGTCACCAGCCGCAGGGTTCCGCGGCCATCCATGGCATCCACGGCGTTGTCGATCAGGTTGGTCCAGACCTGGTTGAGCTCACCCGCGTACGCCTCGATCCGCGGCACCTCCGCGCCGTAGTCCCGGATCACCGTCACCTCGCCGCCGAGCTTGTGGCTGAGCACCACGATGGTCGTGTCGAGGCCTTCGGTCACGTCGATCTGCTGCAGCGACGCGCGATCCATCTGCGAGTACGACCGGACGGCGGACACCAGTTCGGAGATCCGCCGGGTCGACTCCTTGACCTCGGCCAGCAACGTCGTCGCGGCGAGAGTGTTCGCGACCCAGTCCAGGCCCGGCTCCAGGGCGTGTTCCGGCAGCACGCCGGCCGCGCGGTCACACCATGCGAGGTCGACTCCGGCGGCGGCCAGCGGCGGCGCGAGAGTCCAGGCCCGTGCCACCCCGTGACGGGTGAGCCAGGAGGACAGGTCCTGCTCGCGGTCCGCCCGCTCGAGCGGATCCGGGTCCACGACCCGGGCCTGGACTTCACGCCGCAGCGCGTCGAGTGCGGTGAACTGCTCGGCCGTCAGAGCGTTTTCGGCCAGCCGGCCGAGGGCGGAAAGCAGCGCCGAGTAGGCGGCACCGAGGCCATCCACCGCACGAGTGGCGGCGGCCGCCGGATTGTTGATCTCGTGAGCCAGGCCCGCGGCGAGAGTGCCGAGGGTGACCAGGGACTCGCGCTGCCGCGCGGTCGACTCGATCGAGCGCGCTGTGCGGTACAGACCGGCGATGAGGTGACTGGCGAAGGGGAACCAGGCACTGGCCCGGTCGCGGAGCACCTCGGTCGGCACTCGGAGCACCCTGCCGGGCCGTACGCCTCGGCCCGTGGCCAGGTAGACGCCGTGCTCGTCCCAGGCGCGGAACCCACCGGCCCAGCGTCCGGGCACGTCCATCCTGGCCACGACAGTGTCCTCGCGGCCGACCCGGCGGATGAGGTCAACTGAACCGTCCACCAGCAGCCACCAGTAGTCGGCATGCTGGCCCTCCTGGAACAGCTCGACGCCGGGCACGACGTCAACCTCGGTCCCGCCGGCGACCAGCTCACCGAGCTGCTCGTCGGTCAGCCCGTCGAAGATCGGCATCCCGCGAAGATCGGCGACGTCCATTACACCGTCGCCAGGTAGCGGTGCACGAGGTAGACCGACATGGCGCCCTCGCCGACGGCGGAGGCCACCCGCTTCATCGAGTCGAGCCGTACGTCACCGGCGGCGAAGACGCCGGGCACGCTGGTCTCCAGCGCGTACGGCGGCCGGGTGAGCGGCCAGCGACCAGCGCCGTACGTGGTCAGGTCCTGACCGGTGACCAGGAAGCCGTTGCCGTCGCGCACCACATCGGGGCCGAGCCACTCGGTACGCGGCGTGCCGCCGATGAACACGAAGAGCCAGCTCGCCGGCACCTCCTCGGTGGCCCCGGTGAGCCGGTCGGTCAGCGTGAGGGTCTGCAGGTGGCCCTCGCCGCTCGCGCTGAGCACCTCGGTGTGATAGCGAACCGAGACGTTGGCCGCCGCTGCCAGCCGGCCGATCAGGTACTGGGACATGGTGTTGGCCAGCGCTTCGCCGCGGACCACGAGCACCACGCTTTTCGCGAACCGGGACAGGTTCAACGCGGCCTGGCCGGCGGAGTTGGCGGCGCCGACGACGTACACCTCCTCCCCCTGGACCTGGCTCGCCTCGCTGGCGGTGGCGCCGTAGTACACGCCGCGCCCGGTCAGCTCCGCCACGCCGGGGGCGGCAAGCCGCCGGTACGACACACCTGTCGCCACGAGAAGTGCCCGGGCTTCGATTTCTCCGGAGCCGCCGAACGTCACGGCACGCACCGGTCCGCGGGCCTCGAAACCGGTGACGTCACGAGCCAGCACGAGCTCGGCGCCGAACCGGGTCACCTGCGCCAGCGCCCGCTGGGCGAGGTCGGAGCCGCTCAGCCCTTTGGGGAACCCGAGGTAGTTCTCGATCGCCGCGCTCTGTCCCGCCTGGCCGCCTGGCGCCTCCCGCTCGACGATCACCGTGCTCAACCCCTCCGAAGCCGCATAGACGGCTGCAGCCAGGCCAGCCGGTCCACCGCCGACGATGCAGACGTCGTAGAGCGGCTGCTGCGCTGCGGTGTGCAGCCCCAGCGCGCCGGCCACCTGCAGCGTGGAGGGCGACTTGAGCGTGTCCCCGTTGGGGATCAGCACCAACGGCAGGTCCTGCTGGGTGGCGGCGGCCAGCTCGCTCAGCCGCGTGGCCTCGGCGTCGCGCTCGACGTCGTACCAGTGGTAGGGCACATGGTTGCGGGCCAGGAACATCTTGATCTCGTGGCTGCGGTCCGACCAGCGATGACCGACCACGCGTACGTCGGCCGTGTGGTCCGGGTTGGCCTGGCGCCAGTCGCCGAGCAGGTCGTCCAGCACCGGGTAGAGCCGTTCCTCGGGCGGGTCCCACGGCTTCATCAGGTAGTAGTCGAGGCCGATGTCGTTGATCGCCGAGATGGCGACGCCGGTGTCGGCGTACGCGGTGAGCAGCAGCAGCTTCGCGCCGGGTGCGTGCTGCGGAGCCTGGCCGAGCAGGTCGATGCCGGTCATCCCCGGCATCCGCTGGTCGGCCGCGATCAGGGCCACCTGCTCGCCGCGGAGCGCGATCCTGGCCAGCACCGCGAGCGCCTCCGCGCCGGAGGTCGCACTGACGATCCGGTAGTCCTGGCCGTAATGGCCGGTCAGGTCGCGAGTGATCGCCGCCGAGACCAGCGGGTCGTCGTCGACGGTGAGGATCGTCGGCTTACTCATAGGCAAGCCGAGCATAAGGTCCCCTCAGCACCTCACGAAACCGGTCAGAAACGACAGCAAAACTTGCGGATTTCCTGTCGTTTGTGACCGGTTTCGGAAGGGGGTGGGGCCGCCCGGGGGGCTCAGGCGTTCTGGGGGAAGCCCAGGTTGAGGCCGCCGTGGCTCGGGTCGAGCCAGCGGCTGGTGACCACTTTGCCCCGGGTGAAGAAGTGCACTCCCTCGACGCCGTGGGCATGCGTGTCGCCGAACAGCGAGGACTTCCAGCCGCCGAAGGAGTAGTACGCCATCGGCACCGGTATCGGCACGTTCACCCCGACCATGCCGACCTTGACCTCGTTCGCGAACTGGCGGGCCGCGCCGCCGTCGTTGGTGAAGATCGCCACCCCGTTCCCGTACGGGTTGTCGTTGATCAGCTGCACGCCCTCGTCGTAGGAGTCCACCCGGACCACCGACAGCACCGGGCCGAAGATCTCGTCGGTGTAGATGCTCATCTGGGTGCCCACGTGGTCGAACAGTGTCGGCCCGACGAAGAAGCCGTCGCCGTCGGCGTCGACCTTCGGCTGCCGACCGTCCACCACCAGCGTGGCCCCGTCCGCCTCTCCGGCGTCGATGTACCCGGAGACCCGGTCACGAGCCTGAGAGGTGACGAGCGGGCCCATGTCGCAGCCCCGGGTGCCGTCACCGGTGCGCAGGCTGCGCGCCCGCTCGGCGATCTTGGCCACCAGTTCGTCGCCGATCGGGCCGACCGCCAGCACCGCGGAGATCGCCATGCAGCGCTCCCCGGCAGAGCCGAAGCCGGCGTTGACGGCTTGATCCGCGGCCAGATCCAGATCCGCGTCGGGCAGTACCAGCATGTGGTTCTTCGCCCCGCCCAGCGCCTGCACACGCTTGCCGTGGGTGGTGCCGGTCTCGTAGACGTACCGGGCGATCGGGGTCGAGCCGACGAAGGAGATCGACGCCACGTCGGGGTGGGTGAGCAGCCCGTCGACCGCCACCTTGTCGCCGTTCAGCACGTTGTAGACACCGTCGGGCAGCCCAGCCTCCCGCCAGAGCTCGCCGATCCACAGCGAGGCGCTCGGGTCCTTCTCGCTCGGCTTGACCACCACCGTGTTCCCGGAGGCGATGGCGATCGGGTAGAACCACATCGGCACCATCGCGGGGAAGTTGAACGGGGAGATGATCCCCGCAACGCCGAGCGGCTGGCGTACCGAGTGCACGTCGACCTTGGTCGAGGCGTTCTCGGTGAAGCCGCCCTTGAGCAGGTGCGGCATGCCGCAGGCGAACTCCACCACCTCCTGCCCGCGAGTCACCTCCCCCAGGGCGTCGGGGAGCACCTTGCCGTGCTCGGCGGTGATGATCGCGGCGAGCTCGTCCTTACGGGCGTTGAGCAGCTCGCGGAACGCGAACAGAATCTGGGTGCGTTTGGCAAGCGAAGAGTCCCGCCATCCTGGGAACGCCGCGACCGCCGCCGCGACGATGTCGTTGACATCCTCCTCGCTGGCCATCGCCAGCTGTGCGGTCACCTCACCGGTCGCCGGGTTGGTGACGTCGAGGAACCGGCCGCTCGATCCCTCGTAGCTGGCGCCGTCCTTCCAGTGGTGCAGCGTGGTCGCCATGATGCGCCTCCTCTACTTTTCGTCAATCCTGTCTTGCCACCAGAGCCGTCTCTCCGAACCTGAAAGACCGAGCCCGCATCCGGATGCGGCCTTGTGCGGAGAGATGAAGGCGAAAACGCCCAAATCCGCGTTCAGATGCGGCCTTGTGCGGAGATACGTGCGGGGTGGTGGGTGGGTACGCCGTCATGGGCGGGCCGCCTCGAGGTCGGGAGCGGTGATGCCCGGCTCCGGCTCCGGAATCGGCCGGGGCCGCAGGTTGACGGCGACCTTGGCCCCGGTACGCAGGGCCTCAACTCCGGCTTCGCAGACGGCGACGGCAGCGTAGCCGTCCCAGGCGCCGGGACCGTCGATCGTGCCGGTCCGGGCGGCGTCCACCCAGCACTGCAGCTCGGTGTCGTACGCCGCGCCGAACCGCTCCACGAAGCTGGGGCTGATCTGGCCGCCCCAACGCCCGGCGGCCTTGAGCTGCAGATGCTGGTCCAGCCCGATGACAGCCGACCCCTTCTCCCCTACCACCTCGGTACGGACCTCGTACCCCACCTGGGTACGGACGAAGACCTCGTCGGTGACGATCCGGCCGGACTCGGTCTCGAAGATCACCAGCAGCGGGTCGCTGGTGCCCGCCGGGGCGATCCCTGTCGGCACGCCGGAGATCACCTGTACCGAGGTGATCTCCTCGTCCAGCAGGAAGCGGACCGCGTCCACCTCGTGCACGACCGCGTCGCGGATCATGAACTCCGAGTCGAAATGGTCAGCCACCATCAGATTGCGATGAATGCAGTGCACCAGCAGCGGGTTGCCCAGCCCGCCGTCGGCGATCAGCTTGCGAAGCGCGACGTATTCGGCGTCGAACCGCCGCATGAAGCCGACCTGGACCAAGGACCTACGGAGCTGCGCCTCTCGCTGCACGATCCGGTACGCCGAGTCGGGCTCGGTGGTCAGCGGCTTCTCACAGAGCACCGGGCGGCCGGCGTCCAGGCAGGCATTGACCTGTTCGTCGTGGGCCGGGCCGGGGGTCGCGATGAGTACCGCCTCGACCTCCGGATCGTTTATCGCCTCGAGAGGGTCGGCGACCATCCGAGCGCCGATCGACCCGGCTACCGCGGTGGCTTTGTCGGCGAAGAAGTCGTTGACCACCACCACCCGCGCACCGCGGACGCGGCTGCTCAAGGCGTCGACATGACTCGCGCCCATGATGCCGACGCCGAGCACCGCGATCCTCAGGTCTTCGCTCACCCACGGCTCCCGAAGTCGATCGTCGCTCCGCTGCAGGAGCTCAGGTAGGCCTTGGTCCGCTTGGCGATCGGCAGCGGCAGCTGCGGCGGGCACGGGTACAGGTCGTGCTCGATGATCCCGTCCATGTCCCGGCCGAGCCCGGCGATTGCCTCGAGCAACGGCGGCATCTCGGGAATGCCGAGCGGCGGTTCGACCATGGCACCCATCCGCACGGCCTCGGGGAACGACAGGTCCTTGTCCAGCACCTTCTCCACGATCACCGGGTTGACCTGCTTGAGGTGGAGGTAGCCGATCCGCTCGGGGTACTTCTGCACCAGTTCCATGCAGTCACCGCCGTAGTAGGCGATGTGGCCGGTGTCGAAGCACAGGTTGACCCACTCCGGGTTGGTTGACTCGAGCAGCTGCTCAATCTCCGGCTGATAACCGACATGGCTGTCGGCGTGGGAGTGGAACTGCACGTGCAGCCCGTACTCCTCCAGGATCCGGCGCCCCAGCTCGTCCAGGCCGCTGGTCTTCTGATCCCACTGCTCGGCGGTGAGGTCGCGCG
>JBKPNA010000235.1:0-2890 GCA_046765695.1 Actinomycetota bacterium
GGGGCGAACACGCAGAAATCCGCCCGCCGGCCCACCTCGATCCCGCCCTTGCTGTCCACGCCGGTGCAGTCCGCCGGCCGGGCCGCCATCCACCCCACCACGTCGGTCAGCGGGTGACCACGGCGGCGAGCGTCCGTCCACAGCACGGGAAGCCCGAGCTGAACCGACGAGATGCCGCCCCACGCCAGCCTGAAGTCGCCCGAGTCCAGCCGCTTCATCGCCACCGGGCCGGGCGAGTGGTCCGAGACCACGAAGTCGATGACGCCATTCGCCAACGCCTCCCACAGCCGGTCGGCGTTGGCCGCGTCCCGGATCGGCGGGCAGCACTTGAACTGGGTCTGTCCGTCGGCGATCTCCTCGGCCCGCACGGCCAGATAGTGCGGACAGGTCTCCACGGTGATCCGTACGCCGTCGGCGCGTGCCGCGGCCAGCGCGGGAACGGCCTCGGCGCTGGACAGATGGACGAGATGGACTCGGCATCCGGTCTCCCGGGCGGCGGCGATGACGGTCTCGATGGCAGTGGTCTCGGCGGCCGCCGGCCGGGACCCCAGGAAGTCGGCGTAGCGGGTCAGCTGTGGAGTGTCGTGGGCCGCAATCACGTCCGGATCCTCGGCGTGCACCAGCAGCAGCCCGTCGAACTCGGCGATCTCGGCCACGGCCCGCCGCAACTGACGGGTCGACAGCGGGCGGAACTCCGGTACGCCGGGGTCGAGCAGGAAGCACTTGAAGCCGAACACTCCGGCGTCGTGCAGCTCAGCAAGCCGGCCCAGGTTGTCGGGCACCACCCCGGCCCAGAAACCGACGTCGACGAGGCACTGGCCCTCCGCGGCGGCCCGCTTGGCGGCCAGCGCCGCCACGCTGGTGGTCGGCGGGATGGAGTTCAGCGGCATGTCCAAGATCGTGGTGGCTCCGCCGGCCGCGGCGCCGGCTGTCGCGGTGGCGAATCCCTCCCATTCCGTGCGGCCCGGCTCGTTGACGTGCACGTGGGTGTCGACGAGGCCCGGCAGCAGCACCTCGTCGTCGGCCAGGTCGATGGTCACCGCGTCGTTCGGTGCGCCGACCTGGCCGATGGGCTCCACGGCGGTGATCAGCCCGTCCTGCACCGTGACCTGCTGCCGGCCGGGGCTGGCAGCGGTGGGTACCCGGCCGCGGAAGATCACCGGGCCATCGGTCACGGCAGCCAGTCTCGGGCGATCCGGCGGCCGGCGGCCTCCAGCAGCGTGGCCGCGTTCGCCATGCTGCGGGCCGGATCCGGTTCGAGGTCCGACAACGGGTACGCGGCCGCGAGACCGGCCCGGGCAAGATCGGAGTCGCGAAGCGTGCTGCGGCCGGCGACCGCGACCACCGGGATGCGGTGCTCAGCTGCGGCGCGCGCCACGCCGATCGGCGCCTTGCCCGCCAGCGACTGCTGGTCGAGCGAACCCTCGCCGGTCACCACCAGGTTCGCGCCCGCCAACTGGGCTCGGAAGTCCACCAGCTCCAAGATCAGGTCGATACCGGGACGGGCGGTTGCATCGAGCAAGGCGAGGGCGGCGAAGCCGGTACCGCCGGCCGCTCCGGCACCGGGGTCGTTGGCACGGTCCAGACCGGTGGCGTCGGCGACCGCGCTGGCCCAGCGAGCCAGCCCTTGCTCCAGGACGGGGATCTCCGCCGGCCCGGCGCCCTTCTGCGGACCGAAGACCGCCGCGGCGCCGTTCGGGCCGAGCAGTGGATGGTCGACATCGCTGGCCACGACGAACGTGGTGGTGCCGAGCCCGGCACGTAGCGGGCCCAGATCAAGAGTGGCGAGGTCGGCCAGCGCCGCGCCGCCGGGAGGGAGCTCCGCTCCCTCGGCGTCGAGCAGCCGGGCGCCCAGAGCTTGTACCATGCCGGCGCCACCATCAGTTGACGCGCTGCCGCCCAGGCCGAGCACGATCTCGGTCGCGCCGCGGCCGAGCGCATCGGCGATCAGCAGGCCAAGGCCGAAGGTCGATGCCCGGAGCGGCTCGAGCCGCCGGCCTGGCAGACGATCCAGCCCCACCACCTCCGCCAGCTCGATCACGGCCCGCCACCCTGCCAGCGCGTACGAGGCCTCGATGGGCTGACCGGTGGGACCGACGGACTTGGTGATGATCGGGGTGTATCCGGCGCTGACCGCGGCATCGACGGTGCCGTCACCACCGTCGGCCACCGGAAGCTTGACCAGCTCCAGGTCGGGATGCCCGTCGCGCACGCCGCGTCCGACGGCATCGGCGACCTCGCCAGCGGTCAGCGAGCCTTTGAACTTGTCCGGCGCGATCACGACCTTCACCATGTCTGCCAACCTGCCGGCCACGTTTCTCGTCTTGAGACGGCAAACGAGGGTCTGCGGGCCCGTTTGAGCAGCTGTTTGCCATCTTGAGACGGCAAACGCGGGTCAGCGGGGAGAGTCGGTTCAGCCACGTCCGCTGACCTCGACTCCGGAGAGCCGCTCCACCCCGCGCAACAGGGCGGAGTGGTCGAGGTCGCCGTCGCCCTGGGCTCGCAGCGCACCCATCAGCTGTGCCGTGACGGCCCCGAGCGGGATCGCCACGCCTTTGGCGCGAGCGGCCGCGAGGATGATCCCCAGGTCCTTGTGATGCAGGTCCACCCGGAAGCCCGGATCGAACGTCCCGGCCAGCATGCCGGCCGCCTTCCGGTCCAGTACGGTGCTGCCGGCCAGCCCGCCGGCCAGCACGGCCACGGCGGCTTCGGTGTCGACCCCGTACGCGCGCAGGAAGACGATCGCCTCCGCCGCCAGCTCCAGCGCGCCCGCCACGATCAGCTGGTTGGCCGCCTTGACGGTCTGGCCGGCTCCGGGCGGACCGACCCGGACCACAGTGCTGCCCATCACGTGCAAGATGGGCTGCACGGCAGCGAAGTCCTCCGGTTC
>JBKPNA010000236.1:0-4670 GCA_046765695.1 Actinomycetota bacterium
CCCCGGAGGCGGTCGAGCACACCAGGGAGTTCATCAGGTACGTGCTCGGCAGCTGGAGCTAGAGGTCAGCGATGAGGATGCCGGTGGAGCGGCTCTCCGTCCTGCACCGAGCCGGCGGCATCGACGTCATCCTTAACAACAACGAAGAACAAGCCTCCGGCTGAGATCTGGCCAGATCAACGGCGGTACGGTGGTACGCCCCACGAGGTTCGGCAAGCAACAACAGCTGGCGGATGGTGAGTAGGTGCTGCTAGTGCGGGTGGCGCTGCCCGCTCGCCCGGGCTCTTTGGGCGCGGTCGCCACAGCCTTGGGATCGATTGGTGCCCAGATCAACCTTGTCGAGATCGTTGAGAAAGACGGCATTGAGATCGACGAGTTCGTCCTTGAACTCCCCGAGTCACAGGACGTGGAGTCGATCGTGACCGCTTGTGATGCACTTGAAGGGGTCCAGGTCCAGTGGATCAGAAACTACGCTCGAGGCGGCAACATCGAACTCGATATCCAGGTGCTCCAGCGGATGGCGGCGGACCCGCCGCGGGCCGCCGAGACGTTCGTGGCCGCAGCTCCGGTGGTCTTCCGGGCGCGGTGGGCCTTGTTGCTTGACGTCTCCGCTCGCGAAGTCACATTCAGCACGGCGGGTGCTCCGCACCTCGACGGGGCCATGCTGGCGCGATTCTTGCCATTGCACGAAGTGCACCGGGTGGCGCTCGAGGATGGCTGGTTGCCTGGTTGGGGCAGGTGCAGCGCGGTCGTCGCTCCGATGGGCCCCCAGCATGCGGTGGTGGTAGGTCGACCCGGCGACCCGCCGTTTCTCACCTCAGAGCTGGCACGGCTGCAATATCTGGTCGGCTCTGCAAGCGGTGCTGGCGACCTCGACCATGATGCACCTCGGGCAGAGAAGGTCTGCAGTGGCCATCGGAGCCCACTGGCCGATCCGCTCTACCGCCGTAGCTAGCCGTAGCCCAGGCCGGCTACCGAGCTCGACGAAGCCTCTTCTCCGGGTAGGCCGGTCACCGCCGCGTAGTCGAGACCCGATTACCCGACCATGCCCAAGGTGCAGATCCCTTCGGCCGGCACTACCACGTAAGACATCATGAGCCGTGGGTGGTGTTCCGGTTCACGCGTGACCGTCGGGTTCGGCGGCTGTCCTCACCGCTCAGTTGATACGGCGTCCAGGCGCTTCTTCGCCTCGGCGTAAGTGTCAGCCGGCAGTTGGCGAGCGGCGGCGGCGATGTTGGCCTTGAGGTGGTCCACGTTCTTGGTGCCGACGATGTTGGTGTCCATTCCGGGATGAGCGTTGGTGAACCGCAACAAGAACGTCGTACGGCTCTCGCCCTCGTCGAGCAGCTCGTCGAGGCCGGCTGCCTCCCAGGTTGCCCAACGGTCCTGCTGACCCAGTCCGGCGCCAGGCTCACCACGAGCGACACCACCCCGGACGATGACGCCCGCACCGGAGTCCGACGCCGATTGGATCAGTTCCTCATGCTCGCGCTCCAGCGCGGAGTACGGGATCTGGAAGGTGTCGAAGACCCCCCAGCCGAGGTAGGTCTCCAGGTGCGGTGTGGTGGACGACATGCCAATCCACCGCACCTTTCCCTGCTCCTTCATCTCCTGCAACGCGGTGACCAGGTCACCGTCCTCGCACTGCTCGACGGAGGGGTTGTGCAACTGCATCACGTCGATGTAGTCGGTTCGCATCCGCTCGAGACTCTCGTGCAGGCAGCGGAACAGGTTCTCTCTCGTCCAGACGTGAGGAGTGTCGTCGGTGCTCTCGTCGCGGCGCACCACCGTGCAGCCGCACTTGGTGGCCAGCACGAACTCGTCGCGGCGGCCCGAGAGATAGCGGCCGATGTACTCCTCGCTGCGCCCGTAGTCGTTGGCTGTGTCGAGAAAGGTGATGCCACTGTCGAGCACCGCGTTCAAGATCGTCTCGGCCTCCGCGTCCTCAATCGGCCGGCCGCCCCAGATCCGAGACCCGCGAACCTCCATCGCGCCATAACCGAGCTTGGTCACGGTCAGTCCCGTACGCCCCAACACCTCTTCTGGCAATGTCATAGCCCTGCCATACCCAGCGAGCAGTCAACCGTTCATCATCGTGAAGATCCTGTGCCGACTACGACCCAGGATCTTCACGATCCGGCGAGTCCGGGTCCATCAGCTGTCCGGGACCGGGGAGCGGCGGGCTGTGCGGAACAGGTCGACCAGTTGCCCTGTGGTGGTGGCGTCCTGCGGCTGCTTGTCGTCGCGCCACCGGCCGGTGAAACGGGGGAACCGCATAGCCAGCCCTGACTCGGGCTGCAGCTGTCCCCAGCCGGCGGTGTGGTTCGGCGACACCGTGAGCTCGGCGCTGAGCACCTCCAGCACCAAGCCCGGCTCGCACCACAGGTCGGCAGGCACCCTGGAGTCCACCCGGGGCGGCCGCTCGGACCGGATCAGCGGCGCCAGCCGCTCGGGCAGCGCTGCCAGGTCGGCGTCAGAGAATCCGGCGCCGCATCGGCCGACCGTTCGGTAGAGCTCCTCGTCCGGGTCGTACGCGGCCAACAGCACAGCCCCGTAGCTGCCGGTCCGCCGCCCGCGGCCGGCGTACGCGCCGACGACCACGAGGTCGACGGTATCGGCTAGCTCGGTGCGGTAGTCCCGCTTCAGCTTGATCCAGGACCAGCCACGGTTGCCGGCGCGGTAGCCCGACCCGGGGCCGGTGTTCTTGCACACCAGCCCCTCGCAGCCGTCGGCGACCGCCCGGGCGAAGGCGGCGTCCAGCGCATCGGGCTCGCGAACCTCGATGGTCGTGGTCAGCCGGAGCCGGTCGGAAAGCGTCAGGGCCTCGGCGAGCCGGGCCCGTCGTTCGGGGTATGGCCTGTCGGTGAGGTCGTCCCCATCGGCGTACAACAGCTCGAAGCAGAACAACCCGACAGGGACGTCCTGGGCGGCCTGTTCGATGCCGTGCTTGCGCCGCCGGAACATGACCTCCTGAAACGGGCGGAGTTCCCCGGCTGCCGCGTCGTACGCCACGATCTCGCCCTCGACGATCGCCTCGCGGGGCCGCAGCCCGGTGCCGAGCAGCTCCACCACGTCGGGGAACTGGGCGCTCACCCGCTCCTGCCGCCGGGTGAACAGCTCGATCTGCCCGTCGGCCGTGCGGTGCGCCTGCACGCGCATCCCGTCGTACTTGTGTTCGGCCGCGCAGGAGCCACCCAGCTTGGCAAGTATTTCCGCGGCGTCGGAGAGCCGCTGGGCCAACATCACCCGCGCCGGGTGGCCGGGTCGGACCCGCAGCTCCGCCACGGCGTCGAGGCCGCCGCTGACCAGTGTGGCCGCCACCAGCCCAAGGTCGCAGCAGATGTTGTATGCCCGCTCCAGGGCGGGCCGGTCGGATCGGCCGCCGGCGTGCACCACGGCCAGGGCATCGAGGATGGTCGGCGTCCCGATGCCAAGCCGGAGGTTGTGGGTGACTAGGCGCAGGAGGTAACGGCCCTCGAGCGGGGTCGCCTGCGCCAGCAGCCCGCTGAGCAGGTCCAGCTTGCGCCCCTGCGACCCGGTGCCCTCCGCCCGGGCGAGCTCGTGCAGAGTGTCGACCACGTGCTCGACCTGCAGACTGGGCGGTCGGTCAGCCGCCCGGGCCTGCAGCAGCTGCTCGGTGGCCTGGCCCAGGTCACCGGCCTCACGGACCGTGGCGACCACCTCGTTCAGCGGGACATCGGTCGCGGTCGAGACGGCCCGAACGGCGAGCTTCTCGGCCAGCCCGAGGTCAACGGCGGCGAACTCGGGAGCGACCAGACCCTGACACAGGTAGCAGACGGTCGGCAGCACTGGATCGGGAGTCTGCCGGAACAGCTCGGCCAGCCGGTCGATCAGAACCAGGCGTCCGGTGGCCTGTTCGAGGTCGGCGTACCCCTCGGCGACGACGGCATAGTCCACGCCGCCATCATCGCCCAGGATGAGACAGGCGTGGGGGGAGCCACCTCAGGGGGCCGTCACCGCGGTCAGACGACGTCGGCAGCGAACCAGTCGAAGCCGGTCGCGCCTACCCGCTGGATGAAAATGCTGGCGAATCCTTGCGCCGTCGTCTTCACCCCCACTGGCACCGTAATGGAACGGAGGTCTGCCCCACCTCAGAGCGGCTGAGCTACCTGTTTCCAGTGATGCGGACGGTGCCTGCCGAGAAGGCCTGCAGATTGACCTGAACCGTGTGCGACTCCGATGCCGCAAAGTTCAACAGGTAGACGATGTGGTACGGATTGTGCGTGTCGAAACTCGGCAGCCGATGATACGGAGGCTTAGCCTCCGTGCTGATTAGGCAGTCCTGGACGTACATGCCAAGAACCCGACCGCCGGACAGGACGGCGCGTGACTTGAGTGGGTCGACGCGGCCGATTGCGCCTGCGACGGGCACCACGGAGCCGTCGGCAAGGTCGGTGACGCGATCGGTGTCGGCCTCGTTGACCGCGAGGTCGCGGCCTAGGCTGACCAGCCCGGCGGCGACGAGACGCTCCAAGACGTCACCCTTCTCGGGTGTGCGGGTGATGTCCTGGAATTGAGCTTGCGGATCATTCGCGACAGCGGGCGGCGGGGCGGACAACTTCGACTCTGACATGGGAGAACTCCTCAAGAAGGTGACGGGGTTGTAACGCAACGGGGACGCCTACTGATAAAGCGTCGCACTGATGACC
>JBKPNA010000237.1:0-3630 GCA_046765695.1 Actinomycetota bacterium
TCCCCAACCTGTCGGCTCTGGCCGAGCGACCGGCCGCGTTCGAGACCCGCTACAACGCCGCCGCGCAACCCTTCGGCTGGCGCTTCAACCGCAAAGACCTCGACCAGCTCCTCGACCGGATCGCCGCCTGACCCCCAACGAACTAACAGGCGCGAGCACTAGTGCCCTCCGTCAGGAATCCGGTGCGTAGATCCGTCGTCCAGGTGGATGGCTCGCAAGGCCGACGAGGGAGGGATACCGGGTCGTATCTCGACTGAGGAGAACGCCGCGAGGCGCCGGCTGGGCGGCGGAGATACGTGCCGGATTCCTGACGGAGGGCACTACCCCCTCTAGCGGAGGGGGTGCAGGGCGAACGATCCGACCCGCTGGCCGCGACCGAAGATGCAGCGGTAGAACATCTCCCGGTCACCCTGCGGGCCGAGTGCGATAACTTCCCAGTCCGACCTGCGGGCGCCCGGGTCCAACATCTTGTTGACCACCTGCGACCGGCAGACCTTCTTCACCTGCGACAGCTTGTCCACACTCGACTGGTGCCGAGGCACGAAGTCGAGCATGCCGACGGCAAAGGTCTGGTAGACGTGAGTCTGATCGCACGGGGCCGGAAGTCCCGTCAGGGGCTGGTCGTAGAGGTTGCCGACGCCGCCCCAGCACTCGGGTTCCGGGGTGCAATACGTGCCGGAGCCCAGCGTGCCGGAGCAGTCCACGTAGCTCTCCGGGAGCTGCGTGGTGGCCGGCGGAGTGGACATCGGGGACGCCACGGACGGCGGGACGTGCGACGGTGAGGTCTTCGCGTTCGTCGCCGGGGCCGGAAGTGAGCCGCTGGGCGTTGTACCGGCCACCGGCCGCCCACCCACGGGCAGCAACGTGACCAGGCCGATCGTCACGGCCGACGCCAGCACGACCACCGCCGCGACCAGGACTCCGCTGCGCCGGCGCCGGGACGGCTGATCGGACTTACTCGACCAGGGGTCTGTGGTGGCCGGTTCATGGTCGTCGGAGTCCGCGCCCGAGAGGAGCGGCGGGGCCGCGGCTCGACGGGCCTCCGGAGGCGGCGGCCGCAGGTTGAGCTCGTTCAACTGATCACGGAACTGTGCCGCGGTCGGCCGCTCCGCCGGGTCGGTGGCCAGCGCGCCGAGCAGCGCGTTCATCATGCCGTCGTCGACGCCTGGGATCCGCTCGATCGGCTGCTCCTGGCGCCGCAGCATGTCGGCGACGGCCGGCATTCCGGGCAGCGGCCAGCGCGGCGGGTGCCCGGCCAGCAGCGCGTACAGGGTGGCGGCCAGCGAGTAGACGTCGCCGGCCTCGGTCGGCGGCTTGCGGTTGAGAACCTCCGGCGGCGCGTACGCGGGCGTGATCGCCTCGAACGCCTCACTCTCCATCCCAGGATCAGGAAGGGCGGCCAGGCCGAAATCGGCCAGGCCGGCGTGACCGTAGGAGTCGATCAAGATGTTGGCCGGCTTGACGTCGCGATGCAGCACCCCGCGTGCGTGAGTGGCGGCCAAGGCGTCAGCGATCCGGACGCCGACCTCCTGGACCTGCTCGGCACCGGGTCGCTTGTCGGCCTTCACCCACTTGCTCAGTGAGCCGCCCTCACACAGCTCCATCACCAGGTAGGGCCGATTGTCGGTCAAGATCCCGGCGTCGTGCACGGTGACGATGCCGGGATGGCTGGACATCCGGCCCACGGCCCCGGCCTCGCGCAGGAACCGCCGCTGCTCGGCGTCCGAGTCGAGCTTGCGCTGGTCGACCTTCACGGCGACCAGCCGGTTCAACGACTCCTGCCGAGCGACCCAGACAATGGCGAAGCCACCCCTGGCCAGGGCGCGCCAGTCCGTCAGACCCCAGATCTGCGGTGGAGTGGCAGCCACCTCGCCAACGATAGTTGGGGTTTTCCCAAGCGGACCGGCGCTAGTGCTCCCCATCAGGCACGATGAAGGAGATCATGCCCTGTTCGCGGGAGCGCCTCGGCCGCTAACCTCGGGCCTGTGAGGCTCGATGTCGAGGGAGCGCGAACATGACCCGAAGCGTGTACGTCGCCTCGCCCGAAGGGCTCACCGGGAAGTCGGCCGTTGCGCTGGGGCTGGTCGACGCGCTGACCCGCGAGGTCGGTTCGGTGGGCGTGTTCCGGCCGCTGACCACGGTCGGTGCCACCGGAGAGACCGATCTGGTGGTCGAGCTGCTGGTCAATCAGCCGGGCATCTCCCAGACCTACGAGGAGGCGCTCGGGGTCACCTACGAGGCGGCCCGCGAGGACGCCGACGAGGCGCTGCACCAGATCGTGGAGAGGTTCGGCCAGCTGACCGACCGGTTCGAGGTCATCGTCGTGGTGGGCTCCGACTACGCCGACGTGGCCAGCGGCACCGAGCTGTCGTTCAACGCCAAGATCGCGGCCAACCTCGGCTCGCCGGTCGTGCTCGTCGTACACGGCCGGGACCGCACTCCCGAGCAGATCCGCACTGCCGCGGAGAGCGCGCTGGCTGAGCTCTCGGCCAACCACGCCCACACCGTTGCGGTCGTCGCCAACCGGGTCGCGGCGGACGATGCGGACGAGATCCGCGGCGCGCTGACCGATCTGCCCGGAGTGGTCAGCGCCGCGATGACGGAGAATCCGCTGCTGTCCGCACCCACATTCCGCGCCCTGGTCGAGGCGGTCGACGGCAAGCTGGTGCTGGGCTCGGACACCTGGATGGACCGGGAGTCGCTGGGCGTGATCGTCGCCGCGATGAGCCTGCCCAACGTGCTCGACCGGCTCCGCCCGGAGGTCACGGTGGTTGCGCCGGGCGACCGGACCGACCTTCTTCCCGGGCTGATGCTGGCGAACCAGTCCGGGACCTTCCCGATGCTGGCCGGGATCCTGCTGACCGGCGGGTACACGATGCCGGATTCGGTGCGGCGGCTGTCGGAGGGCGTGGACCAGGACCTGCCGATCGCACTCACCGGTCTCGACACGTTCACCACCGCGCAGCAGCTGCTCCGCGTCCGCGGGCCGATGACCTCCACATCGCTGAAGAAGATCGAGTCCGCCCGCCGGGAGTTCGCCGAGCAGGTCGACACGGCGGGACTGCTGGCGGCGATCAACGTGTCCGGGTCAGATGTGCGGACACCGCTGATGTTCGAGTACCAGCTGATGGAGCGGGCACGGGCCGACCGGAGGCACATCGTGCTGCCCGAGGCCTCCGACGACCGGATCCTCGAGGCGGCAGCGATCCTGCTCCGCCGGGGGGTGGCCGATCTGACACTGCTCGGCGACGAGACCAAGGTACGCGCCCGGGCCTCCAGCCTTGGACTGAATCTGGACGAGGCCCGGATCCAGTCGCCGACGGATCCGGAGCTGGTCGAACGCTTCGCCGCGGCGTACGCCGAGGCCCGGAAGCACAAGGGAATGACGGTCGAGAAGGCGCGGGAGATCATCCCCGACATCTCTTACTTCGGCACCATGATGGTGCACCTGGGCCTGGCCGACGGGATGGTCTCCGGGGCTATCAATACCACCGCGCACACCATCCGGCCGGCGCTGGAGTTCATCAAGACCAAGCCCGGGGTGTCGACCGTGTCCAGCGTGTTTCTGATGTGCCTGGCCGACCGGGTGCTCGTCTACGGCGACTGCGCGGTGATCCCCGAGCCGACCAC
>JBKPNA010000238.1:0-16317 GCA_046765695.1 Actinomycetota bacterium
GGTCGTCCCCCTTGCCCATCTAGCTGGGCGCGCGCCCGTGTGCCTTCGGCGCGCCCCGGGGGGTTTGAAGGGGGGTCGTCCCCCCTTATCCATCTAGCGCGCAGCCCGCGGAGCCCGCTGGCACCTCGGGCAGCGATAGGAGGAACGGTTCATGAATGCCTCGCGGCGGATCGGGGTGCCGCAGCGCGGGCAGGGCTGGCCTTCCCGCCCGTACGCGGCGAGCGAGCGGTCGAAGTAGCCGCCGCTGCCGTTGACGTTGACGTAGAGGGCGTCGAACGAGGTGCCGCCGTCACCCAGCGCCCTGCGCATCACCTCCGCCGCGGCTGTGATCAGCCCGGTGGCGCGGGTCCGGGAGAGTCTGTCGGTCGGCCAGGCGTAGTGCATCCGAGCCGTCCACAGGGCCTCGTCGGCGTAGATGTTGCCGATCCCGGAGATGAGCTGCTGGTCGAGCAGGGCGCGCTTGACTCCGGTGCGTTTGGCCCGCAGCCTGGCCACCGTGCTGGCGAGGTCGAACTCGGGGTCGAACGGGTCGAGGCCGATGTGCGTCACCTCGGCGGGCAGTTCGGCGCCACCGGGCGACAACGAAACGCCGCCGAACATCCGCTGGTCGACGAACCGCAGCTGCGGGTCGCCGTCGGCGAAGGTGAACAGCACCCGCGTGTTGGGCGCCAAGGGAGCGGCCGCCGGCTCGAGCCGGAACTGGCCGCTCATGCCCAGATGGGCCAGGACGGCGTCCCCGTCGGCCAGCGGCAGCCACAGATACTTGCCCCGTCGCCGCGGCTCCGCGAACGTCTGGCCGACCAGCCGATCCTGGAAGTCGATGGCGCCGGCCAGGTGCCGCCGCACTGGTCGTGGATGGAGCACCTCGACCGCGGCGATCCGCCGGCCGGGAATGCCGGCGGCCAGGCCGCGGCGGACAGTCTCGACCTCGGGAAGCTCGGGCATGGACGCCCGTCAGTGGGTGTGGGTGGGTCCGGTGCCGCGGGCACCCTTCAGGGCCGCGAAGGCCATGGCGGCGGCGTTCTGCTCGGCTTCCTTCTTGTTCCGCCCGGCCCCCGGGCCGTAGCGCTGGTCGTCGATCCGAACGACGGCCTGGAAGGTCTTCGCGTGGTCGGGCCCCGTGTCGATGACCTCGTAGTGCGGGACGCCGAGACCCGCGACCGAAGCGGCCTCCTGCAGGCTGGTCTTCCAATCCAGGCCGGCCCCTCGGGTGACCACGTCGGCCATCAGGCTGTCGAAGAGGTGATGCACGAAGTCCCTGGCTGCCTCGACGCCATGCTGCAGGAACACGGCGCCGATCACGGCCTCCATGGTGTCGGCCAGGATCGAGGACTTGTCCCGTCCGCCGGTGCTCTCCTCGCCGCGGCCGAGATGGATGACGGAACCGAGGTCGAGGTCTCGAGCGACGTCTGCCAGTGCGCGGGAGTTGACGACCGCGGCCCGCAGCTTGGCCAGCTGGCCCTCGGAGAGGTCGGGATAGGAGACGAACAGGTGCTCGGTGACGACGAGGCCGAGCACCGCGTCACCGAGGAACTCCAGCCGCTCGTTCGTCGGCAGCCCGCCCCGCTCGTACGCGTAGGAGCGGTGTGTCAGGGCACGGTCCAACAGCTCGGGATCGACGCTCATCCCGAGCTCTGCCAGCAGGTCGCCCGCCGGAAGACGCATGGCGAGCGGCTCCGACCGGCTTAGGACGTGAGGACCTGTCGCCGGGCCGCGCGGGGGCCGTATTGACCGCAGGACGGGCACGCCACATGAGGGAGGTGCTTGGCGCGGCAGGCAGGATTCGCGCAGGTCACCAGTACCGGCGCGGTCGCCTTCCAGGCCGAACGGCGATGTCGCGTGTTGCTCCGTGACATTCGCCTCTTGGGGACCGCCACGCTATCTCTCCTCGCCTCTCCGGACCGGGTACGCCGGAGATCTCATTTCCCGGTTATGGGATTTGCTTGCTACATCGTAAGTTTGCCCGTCGACAGCCTCAAACTGACGCAGCATGGCCCAACGGGGGTCCAGGGCCACCTCGTGAGAGTGTTCGGGATGCTCGTTCAGGTTCGTACCGCACTGCTGGCAGAGTCCTGCGCAGTCGGGCCGGCACAGCGGCTGGAACGGCAGCTCAACGACCACCGAGTCGCGCAGCAGCGGCTCGAGGTCGATCAAGTCACCCTGTAGCCGGCTTGCCTCGTCCTCATCGGCTTCACTCGCCGGATAGACGAACAGCTCTTGGACGTCGATCTCCAGCCCATCGGCGATCGCGGTGAGACACCGTACACACTCACCGGCGAGCACCACGTTGGCGACTCCGGTGACCAGCACCCCCTCGACCGCGGATTCCAGTCGCAGATCGAGCTCGACCGGAGATCCGGCCGGAACGCCGATCACCGCGATGCCAAGGTCCTCAGGAGCCTCGACATGAGTCCGCACCGTCTTCAGCGCACCAGGGCGACGCTGCAGCTCGTGGGTGTCGAGAACCAGACCGGAGCGGGGATCCAGCCGACGATGATGAACATTCATCGCTGTTCCTTTCCGGCCGGGAGGAATGGTCAGTAGCCGGTGACCGGCGTACTACATTACTGGCCGGTAACCGTCACGACAAACGCAGGCTGCCCCGGATAATCCTTGGTGCCCTACTCGACGTAGGCCCGGTCGTGCACCCGTCCGTCGAAGTCCAGACCACTGCGTTCGGCCAGCCGGATCCGGGCCGTCTTGACCTGGCTCGCTGTCTTGTGCAGCACAGACTCGAAGCCGGCCATCCGCTGGTCGATGAACTCATCGGTCTCGCGACGCAGCGCGGCGGCCTCCTCCTGCGCCTCGGCGATCAGCCGGTCGGCTTGCTGCTCGGCCACCCGAACCACCTCGCTGTGCTGGGCCAGCAGCGCAGCATGCTCTCGAGCCTCGGCAAGAATCCTGCCGGCCTCGGCCTCGCCCTCGGCGACCTTGGCCTGGGAGCGGTCGATCACGTGCTGGGCGTCCGCGATCTCGTCGGGAAGGTTGTCGATGACATCGTCGATCGCCGCCAGCACCTCGCCGCGATTGATCACGCACGACGCGGACATCGGCATGGCTCGGGCGTTCAGAACCAGCTCGCGCAGATACGCCAGCTTCTCTTCCGTGGTCTCCCGGTCAGCCACCTGAAACTCCAGACATCCGCTCTAATGTAACGCGATCGTTGCAAAAGCTGGTCCTCAGCATCTGTCCTCGACCTGCGACGCCGCAGCGAACGCCGCTGCGATGCCTTATCCGCTCTCCCGCCGGTCCTTCACCCGGACCCTCGTCTCCTCGGCGACCGCATCCGGCAGGAACCCCGAGACGTCACCGCCGAGGGTGGCGACCTCGCGGACCAGGGAGGAGGACACGAATGACCACCTCGGGTCCGCCGGCAGCAGAATCGTCTCGATGCCGGCGAGCCGGCGGTTCATCTGGGCCATCTGCAGCTCGTAGTCGAAGTCGGCCGCCCGTACGCCCTTGCTGATCACGTTCGCCTGCTGGGCGACGCAGAACTCGACCAGCAGCCCGCTCAACGGCAGCACCGACACGTTGTCCCAGGCCTCGCAGGCAGCCTTGAGCATCTCGACCCGCTCCTCAGGGGTGAACAGGGCGTTCTTGGCCATGTTGCCGCCGACGGCCACGATGACCTCGTCGGCCAGCCGGGCCGTGCGCTCGATGATGTCCAGGTGGCCATGGGTCACCGGGTCGAACGACCCGGGACAGACTGCGCGGGTTGTCACACGCGTTCCTTCCCTTCCAGCGAGCCGAAATAGACCGCTGTCTCACCGTAAGGGCGGGCCCAGGCCTTGGTGACCACACCCGGCCACTTCGGCGGTGCCGAGCGTCGCGACCGCTCGAGGATGATCAGACCGGGCCGGCACACCCAGCCGTGGTCGACCAGCGAGACCAGCTGAGCGTCGATGCTGTCCGACGGGTGGTCGTACGGTGGGTCGGCGAAGACGATGTCATAACCGGAAGCCGGCCGACGCCGCAGCAGGGAGGCCACGTCGCCGACCTGAACGCGTACGCGAAGCCCCAGGTCCGCGGCGTTTCGACGGATGTGCGAGGCGGCCGGCCGGTGCTGCTCGACCAGCAGCACGGGATCAGCACCGCGGCTCGCCGCCTCCAGGCCGACGGCACCGGAGCCCGCGTACAGGTCGCAGAATGCGAGACCGGCAAGGGCCGCCTCGGGCGCATCGGCCGCGGCTCCCGCCCAGGCCGCCACTGCAGAGAAGATGGCTTCGCGGACCCGGTCGGTGGTGGGCCGGGTGCCGGGGCCGGCTGGCATGCTGATCCGGCGACCCCCGGCGGATCCCGCGACGATGCGAGTCACCCTTTCTGGCCTCCTCGCGCATCACGCTTAACCAGGCGCCCGATTCCCGACGCTCGGGGGCCTTTCTGGCCTCCTCGCGCATCGCGCTTAACCCCTGCCTTCCTCCGCTCGCGTTGAGGCGGAAAAGCGTTGCCTCCCCGCGAGCTTCGTCCAGGCAGGGGGCGCGCGATTCCCGACGCTCGGGGGCCTAGGTTCGCTCGAGCCACTCCCCCGCCGCCTCGGTCTCCATCTCGGTCACGATGTCGGCAAGTCCCGGGTCGGTCAGCTCTGGGTCGTTGGCGATGCAGCGCTCGGCCAGCGTCCGGGCCTGCGCCAGCAGATCGGCGTCGTCGAGCACCCGCAACAGCTTCAGGCTCGATCGGCTGCCGGACTGGCTCGCCCCGAGCACGTCACCTTCGCGCCGCTGCTGCAGGTCGACCTCGGCCAGCGCGAATCCGTCCCGGGTGGCTGCCACAGCGTCCAGCCGTTGCCGAGCCAGGCTGTCCTCGTCGGCCGTGGTGAGCAGCAGGCACACCCCCGGATGGGCACCGCGGCCGATCCGGCCGCGCAGCTGGTGCAACTGTGAAATGCCGAACCGGTCGGCGTCGCTGATCACCATCACGGATGCGTTCGGCACGTCAACCCCGACCTCGATCACCGTCGTCGCGACCAGGACGTCGGTCTCGCCGGCGGCGAAGCGGCTCATCACCGCCTCTTTCTGGTCACTGGGAAGCTGGCCGTGCAACATCTCCACCCGGAGCCCGGACAGCGGTCCGTCGCGAAGCTGGGCGTACAGGTCCTCCACGGCCACGGCAGGCGCCAAATCATCGGTCGCCGTCTGGTCGGCGTCGCTGGTCGAGATGCGCGAGCAGACGACGTACGCCTGGCGGCCCCGCCCGACCTCCTCCACGATCCGCTGCCAGGCCCGCTGCACCCAGGCCGGCTGGCGCTTGGTGTCGACGACGACTGTGCTCACCTCTGCCCGTCCCGCGGGCAGCTCCCGCAGGGTGGCGGTCTCCAAGTCGCCGAACATGGTCATGGCCACCGACCGCGGGATCGGGGTCGCAGTCATCACCAGAACATGCGGCCGCGCGGCGGCCTTCGCATTCAGTGCGGCGCGCTGCTCGACGCCGAAACGGTGCTGCTCGTCGACGACGACGAGGCCGAGGTCGGCGAACTGCACACCGGCGCTGAGCAGCGCGTGGGTGCCGATCACGATTCCTGCCTCGCCCGACGCTGCTTGCAGGGTGGCCGATCGCCGCTGCGCCGCCGACTGGGAACCAGTGATCAGTACCACCCCGGTGGCGTTCTCCGCCGCGCCCAAAGTTCCTCCGTCCGCCAGGTCCCCGAGCAGCCGGGTCAGGGTGGCGTAGTGCTGTACGGCCAGCACCTCCGTGGGAGCCAGCAGCGCCGCCTGGCCGCCGGCGTCGATGACCGCGAGCATCGCCCGGAGCGCTACCAGCGTCTTGCCCGAGCCGACCTCGCCCTGCAGCAGGCGCTGCATCGGGTGCGGCCTGGCCAGCTCGGCGAAGATCTGCTCAGCCACCTCGATCTGGCCGCTGGTCAGCGTAAAGGGCAGTCGCGCGTCGAAGGCGTCCAGCAGCCCGCCCGTCCGGCGCGACCGCGGCTCGGCCCGGTGCGACGCGGCGTCGGAGCGCCGGTACGCCATGGTGAGCTGCAGGGCGAAGGCCTCGTCGAACCGGAGCCGGTCCCGGCCCCGCTCGATCTCGGCCTGCGTCGCCGGCTGGTGCACGAACCGGAAGGCGGTTACCAGGTCGACGACTCCGGCCGCGTCTCGGACCTGGTTCGGCACCGGGTCGTCCGCCCCGGTCAAGGTCTCCAGGGCAAGCGCCGCGCATTCAGCAACGGTCCAGGTGCGCAGCTTGCCGGCCAGCGGGTAGAGGCCGATCAGCGGA
The DNA here is from genome assembly GCA_046765695.1 of Actinomycetota bacterium. Classification (GTDB taxonomy): domain Bacteria; phylum Actinomycetota; class Actinomycetes; order Propionibacteriales; family Propionibacteriaceae; genus Microlunatus. Next base: position 6,211 of record JBKPNA010000238.1, read on the forward strand.
GACTTCGCCGCCCGGGCCAGAGCGGCGTTGTGGGCGGCGCCGGCGACGATTGCGCCGTGCTCATCGAGGATCACGAAGTCCGGATGAGCCAGCTGCAGTTTGCGGTTGAACTCCCGCACCTTGCCGGCGAAGATGCCGCGGGCACCGGGCTGCAGCGCGGCCTGCCAGTAGCTGATCAGCCGGGCCTGACCGAAGAAGGTCAGCGTCAGATAGCCGCGCCGGTCGGTGATCGTGGCCTCCAGCCGGGGCTTCCGGGCCGAACGGTCATAGGCGTGGAAGACCTTGGCATCGACCACCTCTGCCAGCACTGTGACCTCCTCGCCGTCGTGCAGCGCCGACAGGTCGCTCAGCTCGGTGCCGGAGAAGTAGCGGCGCGGCATGTGGCGCATTAGGTCCCCGACGGTCCAGATCTTCAGCGCCTCGAACGGCTTGGCGGTCTTGGCCCCTACCACGTTCTCCAGCCTGTTGTTCAGTCTGCGGAAGGTGTCGGTCCGCCACGGTGAGGGTGCCAAGCGGAGGGTCATTCCAGCCCCAGCAGCAAGGCGTAGCGCGGCTGGCCGCCGTGGATCACCTCGACGTCGACGCCGGGCCGGGCGGCCCTGACCCGCTCGGCCAACTGCCCGGGAAGCTGCTCGCCGGTCTCGGCCCCGGCGACGATGGTGAGCAGTTCGCCGCCGGCCGAGAGCAGCCGCTCCACCACAGTCCAGGCCACCTCCGGGACCGTACGGCCGACCTCCACGAACTCCCCCATCACCACGCCGACCACATCACCCGGCTGGTAGGAACCCGCCATTGCCATCGCCGGGCCCTCGGCCACCGTCACCGCCCCGTACCGGACATGCCCGGCAGCGTTGCTCATCGCCACGACCGCCGAGTCGAAGTCGGAGGACGGTTCGTGCACCGCCATCGCGGCCAGGCCTTGGACCTGCGCAACGGTCGGGATGACGCTCGTCCGCCGGCCAGCTCCGCGCAACGCAGACACCAGCTGGACGGCACGGCCAAGGGTCTCCGGATCGTTCGGCAGGATGATCACGTCCCCGCTGCTGTGCTGGGCGGCGACCGTCAGCTCGACCAGCGTGCGGTCCGGGTCGGCCGCCAGGATCGGCGTGCCGCCCAGAGCGGTGACCGCATCGGCCAGACCGGGACCCGCCACCACGCTGAGCACCGTCCGTTCCCTGGTCTGGGCCGGGGGCTCCGGTGGCAGTGCGGTGATCCGGATCTGGCTGACTCGCCCCTGCCTCAGTCCGGCCTCGACGGCGGCGCCCGCCTCTCTCAGATGCACGTGCACCTGCGCCACCGACTGGTCCCCCACGAGAACGACACTATGGCCGAGCGCCGACAACGTTTCCCGGAGTGCCTCCCGTCCGGCCGCCGGAGCGCCGCGGAGCGCATACATCACCTCATACTCCATCGGCGGCCGCCCGTTCTCCCCATGCCGGTCCGCCGTGGCCGCAGGTATCGCGGTGATCAGCGGCCGTGCCGGCTCGCCATGCAGGGTCTCGACCAACGCCTCGATCAGCAGCACGTACGCCTGTCCCCCGGCGTCTACCACCCCCGCGGCCGCGAGCACCCCGAGCTGCTCCGGCGTACGGGCCAGGGCCTCTCGGGCAGCGCGCCGGGCTGCCTCCGCGACGGCCAGCGAGTGCTGCGGATGATCGGAGCTGGCGCCCTCAGCCGCATCGGCCGTCGCCTCGGCCACGGTGACGATGGTGCCTTCGACGGGCCTGGCCACTGCATGGCGGGCCGCAACGGCCGCCACCCGGAGCAGCGTGGCCAGCAGGTCGCCGGCCGGGGTCCCATCGCCCAGGTCCGACAACCGACGTGCGACGCTGGCCAGCATCTCCGCCACGATGGCCCCGGAGTTGCCGTGCGCAGAGAGGATCGCGGTCTGCGCCATGGCGTCCACGGTCTGCTGGGTCATCTCAGGCACCGCTACTGTGATTCCCTGGAAGGTAAGTCGGAGATTCGTCCCGGTGTCGGAGTCGGGAACCGGGTAGACATTGATCGCGTTCAGCGCCTCGGCCGACTCTTCGATCAGGGCGCTTGCCCGGCGTAGCCAGCGGTCGAAGACGACCCACCGCCTGGTCAGCTGCTGACCGGCCGGGCCTGACACGGCCTCAACCCTATCCACGCGAGGGCACTGGCTTCGGTAGGCGGAATTCGACCCTGTGTTGCCGGCTCGGGTACGCTGGGCCGGTTGCCCGGATGGGCATCTGGTGATGTCGAGCGGTAGTGGGAGCGAACTCCAGTGGCTGCGGTATGTGACGTGTGCGGCAAGAGGCCGGGCTTCGGCCACAACGTGCCGTGGTCGAAGAAGAAGACCAATCGGCGCTGGAACCCCAACATCCAGCGGGTACGCGCGGCGGTCTCCGGCCAGCCTCGCCGGATGAACGTCTGCACCTCCTGCATCAAGGCGGGCAAGGTCACCCGCTGACCATCGAGAGAGCGGCCTGAGGCCGAGCTGCCCTCCCCGCAATCACCACTTCGCCAGATGATCACGCCTCAGGACTGGATGACCACGGGGACGATCATGGGACGCCGGCGGTGGGTGTCGTTGACCCACTTGCCGAGCCGGCGCCGGATCACCTGCTGCAGCCGGTAGGTGTCGTCCACCCCCTCGGCCAGCGCCTCCTCCAAGGCGGCCACGATCAGCGGCCGAACCCCGTCGAACACCGCGTCGTCCTCGACGAACCCGCGAGCGTGGATGTCCGGTCCGCTGACGATCTTCGACGCATGGGTGTTGACCACGGTGATCACCGAGATGAAGCCCTCCTCGCCCAGGATGCGGCGGTCGGTCAGCGACGTCTCGGAGATGTCGCCGACAGTGCTTCCGTCGACGAAGATGTAGCCGGCGTCGACCTTTCCCACGATCCGCGCCCGGCCGCCGACCAGGTCGACCACCGCCCCGTCTTCGGCGATGATCGTACGGTCCCGGGGCACGCCGGTGGCGATCGCCAGCTCCCCGTTCGCGATCAGATGTCGGATCTCGCCGTGCACCGGCATCACGTTGCGCGGCTGAACGATGTTGTAGCTGAACAGCAGCTCTCCCGCCGCGGCGTGGCCGGAGACATGGACCAAGGCGTTCCCCTTGTGCACGACGTACGCCCCGAGCCGGCTCAGCCCGTTGATCACCCGGTAGATCGCGCTCTCGTTGCCCGGGATGAGAGAACTGGCCAGGACCACCGTGTCGCCGCGATTCAGCGTGATGACGGGGTGCTCCCGATTGGCCATTCGGGACAGCGCGGACAACGGTTCACCCTGGGACCCGGTCGAGATGATCACCACCTGTTCCGGCCGGTAGTCGTCGATGTCACGCAGCTCGATCAAGGTGTCGGCCGGCACCCTCAGGTAGCCCAGATCCCGGGCCACCGTCATGTTGCGGACCATCGAGCGGCCCACGTAGACGACCTTGCGGTCATGGGCGACTGCCGCGTCCAGCACCTGCTGCACCCGATGCACGTGGGAGGCGAAACAGGCCACGATCACCCGCTGACGGCTCTGCGCGAAGACCCGCTCCAGGACGGGCGAGATGTCACGCTCCGGAGTCACGAAGCCGGGGATCTCGGCATTGGTCGAGTCGACCATGAACAGGTCGACTCCCTCTGCGCCGATCCGGGCGAAGGCGCGCAGGTCGGTCAGTCGACCGTCGAGCGGCAGCTGGTCGGCCTTGAAGTCGCCGGTGTGCAGGATGGTGCCGGCGGGGGTACGCACGGCCAGGGCCAGTGAGTCGGGGATGGAGTGGTTCACCGCGATGAACTCGAGGTCGAAGTTCCCGAGCCGGATGCGGTCGCCGTCGGCGACCTTTCGCTGATCTGTGTTGCGCAGATGGTGCTCCCGGAACTTCTCCGCCAGCAGCGCCAGCGTCAGCTTGGAGCCCACCAGCGGGATGTCCTGCCGCTGCCGCAACAAGTACGGCACCGCGCCGATGTGATCTTCGTGCCCATGGGTGAGGATCAGACCGACCACCTCGTCGAGCCGGTCGATGATCGCGTCAAACCCCGGCAGGATGAGGTCGACCCCCGGATGGTCGTCCTCCGGAAACAGCACGCCGCAGTCGATCAGCAGCAGCTCGCCGGCGTACTCCAGCACGGCCATGTTGCGGCCGATGTCGCCCAGCCCGCCGAGCGGGATGACCCGCAACGTGTCCGTGGGCAGCGGCGGCGGGCTCTGCAAGCTACTGGCTGCCACGGGAGGCAAGGCTACACACAGCGGACCATTTGACCTTCAGATACAGGAAGCCGGTCACATCACCTGCTCGGGGGTTCAGGTGGTGTGACCGACTTCATTGACTAAATCGGTGGTGATCGTGAAATCATTACCTGATCAGTGAGGTGACCTACCCCACACGGTCCGTCCCGGCCGCCCGATCCTCAAGCTGTGCATCCGGGTACGGGAAGGACATGCGGGAGGCCGGACAGTCGCCTGCTCGGGGGTTCAGGTGGCTGTCCGGCCTCGACTACTACATCGCTGCCCAGGGTGTGATCATTACGGGTCACCGATAGTGACCTGAAGCACACCGGATCCTTGCGGCTGGCTTCCCCGCGTCGCCAGACAGCTAGCATCACGTCCCGTGACTGTGTCCGATCGGCCGGTCGCGGACTCGGTCCGACTGGCCTGGCCCGCCGAGGCCGCCGCGATTGCCGCGCTGCAGCGCCGCGCCTGGGCCGCACAGCTGCCGGCCGACCTTGCCCACGCCCTGTTGGCGTCAGTGTCGGAGCTCGAGATGACCGAAGCCTGGCAGCAGGCGATCACCCGGCCGCCGAAGGCGACCTACCGGGTGCTTGTGGCGGTCGAGAGCGGACGTGTGGTCGGGTTCGCCAGCACCATGCCGAGTCCGGACGAGGACAGCGATCCTGCCGTGGACGGACAGATCGAGGAGTTCGTCATCGACCCGGCGGCGCAACAGCGCGGGCACGGATCGCGGCTGCTCAACGCATGTGCCGACACGCTGCGCTCCGACGGTTTCCGGCGCAGCTACTGCTGGGTCGGCGAGAACGACGTGCTGATCCGGTTCCTGGCCGATGCCGGCTGGGCGCCCGACGGCGCAGAGCGGGAGATCGGAACGGACGACGGATCCGTACGCCTCCGCCAAGTTCGCCTGCACACCGACCTGGCATAGCTCGCCCACCCCTCGCGCTCGCTCCCTGCGCGGAAACCGGTCACAGACGACACGTTTTCGCGGGCGATTCCTTGCCGTTTGTGACCGGCTGCGAGAGAAGCCATTCAAGAGAAGCCACGCTGGGGCCGCCTAGCGCTTGATCGGGATGTTGTCCCCCACCACGGTGGCGTGGATGCCGCTGTCCTGCGGGTCGATGGAGGTGAGCCGCAGCTCCAGCGGTACGCCGGTGATCGGGATGGGCTTGATCAGCGCCCGGAGCAGGGCCTTCGCGGTGAATCCCGGTATGTTGACGCCCCCCACCTTGATGTCCGGGTCGGCCAGGGTGATCGTCTGGTCCTCGGCGTTCAGCTGTGGTGTGCCGGTGATCTGGGCGGTCACCTCACGTCCGACGATGGTTGCCGTGACGTCCACACGTACCCGACCATTGCCGACGTACGTCAGCGGAACCTTCGCCTGCCGCTGCAGCGCCGCGTAGTCGATCCGTGCGGTGCCTTCGGCGTGCGACACCGTCATCGAGGCGTACCAGTCTGTGGTGACCACATCGGTCAGCAGCAGATCAGCGTGACCTATCAGCAGCAGTGTCTCATTGGTGGCGTTCACATCATCGGCGACGACGTGCACCGAATGGAGAGAGCGGGCGGCGACCTGGGTCAGAAAGGGCGAACCCTCGATGTCCACTGCCGGCGGCTGAGGAGTCCCCAGCTGCCGCTGGAGCTCGACGGCGGCCTGGCTCTCCGCCCGCTTCTCGGCGTACCCGTCAGCCAGGTAGAGCCCGCCGCCGAGCAGGGCCAGCACGGCGACCAGCACCACGACCAGCCGGAGCCAGCGCACCTCAGCCGATGCCCAGGATGGATTCGATGCCCACGGTCAGCCCGGGCCTTGCCCCCACCGCCCGCACAGCAGCGATCACGCCAGGCATGAACGACGCCCGGTCCAGCGAGTCGTGCCGGATGGTCAAGGTCTCTCCCTCGGAGCCGAATAGCACCTCCTGGTGCGCCACCAGGCCGCGCAGCCGCACCCCATGGACCCGAATCCCTTCCACCAGCGCACCCCGTGCTCCCGCGAGCTCCTGCACGGTGGCGTCCGGTGGTGTCGGCAGCTGCGCTGCCGCGCGTGCCGCGGCGATCTTCCGTGCGGTGGCAGACGCCGTTCCCGACGGCGCGTCGGCCTTGTTCGGGTGGTGCAGCTCGATGACCTCCGCGCTCTCGTAGAACGCGGCGGCCTGCGCGGCGAAGTGCATCATCAGCACGGCTCCGATGGAGAAGTTCGGGGCGACGAGCACCCCCACCTCTGGGCGGGGGGCCAGCAGAGCTCGGAGCTCGTCCAGGCGATGGTCGGTGAACCCCGTCGTACCGACCACGGTGTGGATGCCGTGCTCGACACACCAGGCAAGGTTCTCCATCACCGCGTCGGGGTGGGTGAAGTCCACCGCGACCGCGGCGGCCTTGGCCGGTTCCCGGTCATCGCCAAGATCGAGGGCGGCGACCAGCTCCAGCCCGTCGGCCGCCTCGACTGCACGGCACACCTCGGTGCCCATCCGGCCCCGGGCACCGAACACCGCGACCTTGATCATCGCCCTCCTCGTCCGACTTGTCAGAACCTCTGCAGGCTATAGCGCGCTGAGATTCTGACAAGTCGCGGAGTTTCCGCGGCCAGGTGGTGGCCCTCAGACGGTGGCGGGCTCCTCGACGACGGGGATCAGCGAGAGCTTGCCCCGGTCGTCGACCTCGTTGATCTCCACCTGGATCTTCTGGCCGACACTCACCACGTCCTCCACGTTCTCCACCCGACCGCCGCCGGCGAGCGGACGCAGCTTGGAGATGTGCAACAGTCCGTCCTTGCCGGGCAGCAGCGAGACGAAGGCGCCGAAGGCGGTGATCTTGACCACGGTGCCCAGATAGCGCTCGCCCTTCGACGGCATGGTCGGGTTGGCGATGGCGTTGATCTGCGCCCGCGCCGCCTCGGCCTTGTCGCCGGAGTCGGCTCCGACGTAGATGGTGCCGTCGTCCTCGATCGTGATCTCGGCGCCGGTGTCGTCCTGGATCTGGTTGATCACCTTGCCCTTCGGCCCGATCACCTCGCCGATCTTGTCCACCGGGATCTTCATCGTGATGATCCGGGGCGCGTAGATGCTCATCTCGTCCGGGCCGTCGATCGCCTCGGTCATCACCTCCAGCACGGTGGTCCGGGCATTCTTGGCCTGGGTCAGCGCCTGGGCCAGCACCGAGGCCGGAATCCCGTCCAGCTTGGTGTCCAGCTGCAACGCGGTGATGAAGTCCCGAGTGCCGGCGACCTTGAAGTCCATGTCGCCGTACGCGTCCTCCGCGCCCAGGATGTCGGTCAGCGCGACGTAGGATGTCTCACCGTCCACCGTGTCGGACACCAGGCCCATGGCGATGCCGGCAACGGGAGCCCGGAGCGGCACCCCGGCGTTCAGCAGGGCCAGCGTGGAGGCGCAGACCGAACCCATCGAGGTCGATCCGTTGGAGCCCAGCGCCTCGCTCACCTGCCGGATGGCGTACGGGAACTCCTCCCGGGTGGGCAGCACCGGCACCAGGGCCCGCTCGGCAAGGGCGCCATGTCCGATCTCGCGCCGCTTGGGCGAGCCGACCCGGCCGGTCTCTCCCGTCGAGTAGGGCGGGAAGTTGTAGTTGTGCATGTACCGCTTGGTGGTCTCCGGCGCCAGCGTGTCCAGCTTCTGCTCCATGCCCAGCATGTTGAGCGTGGTGACACCGAGGATCTGAGTCTCACCGCGCTGGAACAGCGCTGATCCGTGCACCCGTGGCAACACGCCGACCTCGGCTGACAGGGTGCGGATGTCGGTCAGCCCACGGCCGTCGATGCGAACCTTGTCACGCAGGATCCGCTGCCGGACGAGCTTCTTGGTGACCGCGCGGTAGGCCGCCGAGATCTCCTTCTCGCGACCTTCGAACGTTCCTGCCAGCTGCTCGATCACCTGCGCCCGGAGGGCCTCGGTGGCCTCCTCGCGGCTGTGCTTGTCGGCGATGGACATGACGTTCCAGAGCTCGTCGGTGGCACGGTCGGAGACGGCAGCGTAGACATCGTCCTGGTACTCCAGGAAGACCGGGAAATCCGCCGTGGTCTTGGCTGTCTTGGCGGCCAGCTCGGCCTGGGCGTCACACAGGGTCTGAATGAAGGGCTTGGCTGCTTCCAGACCCGCGGCCACGACGTCCTCCGTCGGCGCCGTCCGGCCGGACAGGACCAGGTCCCACGTGTACTCGGTCGACTCCGCCTCGACCATCATGATCGCGACGTCGCCGCCGGAGGTCACCCGGCCGGCGACCACCATGTCGAAGGTCGCCTCCTCCACCTGGCTGACGTCGGGGAAGGCGACCCACTGGTCCTTGACCAGCGCCACCCGTACGCCGCCGACCGGTCCGCTGAACGGCAGGCCGGCGAGCTGGGTGGACAGTGACGCGGCGTTGATGGCCACCACGTCGTAGAGCTTGTCCGGGTTCAGGGCCATCACGGTGACGACGACCTGGACCTCGTTGCGGAGCCCCTTCACGAAGCATGGCCGCAGTGGCCGGTCGATCAGCCGGCAGGTCAGGATGGCGCCCTCCGACGGGCGGCCCTCGCGACGGAAGAACGAGCCGGGGATGCGGCCGAGGGCATACATCCGCTCCTCGACGTCGACGGTGAGCGGGAAGAAGTCGAGTGCTTCACGGGGGCTGTGTTGGGCGGTCGTGGCCGACAGCACCATGGTGTCGTCGTCCAGGTAGACGGTCGCCGATCCGGCGGCCTGACGGGCCAGTAGGCCCGTCTCGAAGCGGACGACGTGGCGCCCCAGGGCACCGTTGTCGATCACGGCTTCAGCGAATTGAAGGTCTGGTCCCTCCACGGGATTCCTTTCTGTGCGCGGCGGCGAAGGCCGCGTCGCGCGGGATGCGTTCGATCACATCCGCGCCAGACACTCGCTCGACCTGACTCTCGAAGCCGGTCTTCGATCGAGGTCCGCGGGTCAGGTCCCGACGTTGTCGGAAACCCTCCCGAAAACCACTACCGAGGACCGAAGCTCCCCGAGCAGCGCGGCTGTGGGATGTGATCACTCTTAGTGGATGTCGATTCAGTTGTGAGTGCCCCTAGGCTCAGCCTAGCGGCGCAGGCCGAGTCGCTCGATCAGCGAGCGGTACCGTTCGATGTCGGTCTTGGCCACGTAGTTCAGCAACCTCCGGCGCTGGCCGACCAGCAGCATCAGGCCACGACGGCTGTGATGGTCGTGCTTGTGCTCCTTGAGGTGCTCGGTCAGATGGGCGATCCGCCTGGTCAGGATGGCGACCTGAACCTCCGGAGAACCGGTGTCGCCCTTGCTGGTCGCGTACTTCGCGATGATCTTCTTCTTCTCCGCAGCGTCGATCGACACTGTTCTCCCTTCGGTTCGTTGCGCGGCGCTCCCTAAGGTGCCCTCTCGGGCCTTCACACGGTGTGGCTGGGAGCTCTTGGTGATCCGCGGCCGGTCGTACGGCACCGATCAGGGTACCAGCGACACGGTGGGCCCGCGAACAGAACAGATCTGCACCGAAATCCGGTCCCGCTACGGCTCGGCTGTGATGCTCAGCTTGGATCGCTCCACCGAGGTCCCGGACCGCAGCGCCGCAGGGATGGTCGCATCCGCTTCCATGTCGGCCACCAGACGTTCGACCTCGGTACGGTCGGCCCGGCTGTGCACCACGATCTCGTAGCGGACTCCGGTGGACCCGTGCCCGTCGAAGCCCCCGTCCGCGGACACCGCGAGATGATCGATGGAGATGCCTCGGACCGGCGCCTGCCGCAGGATGTCGTTGAAGAGACATCCGGCGATGGCCAGATGCAGCAGGTGGCCGCCGGACATCATCTCGATGTCGATGGCGGCCCGGCCCGCCAAGTGGTGGTCCACCAGCAAGGTCGTCGGACCCGCGCGATCAGCTGCTGCGTCGTCGACGGTGCGGATTGTTGCCGAGTAACTGCCCATGACTCCCTTTCTCGAT
>JBKPNA010000239.1:0-4650 GCA_046765695.1 Actinomycetota bacterium
CCACAGAGCGGTGCTGTCGGGAGTCGGGCGGTCAGGCCGGTGCCCGACGTACTTCAGTACGTCCGGGACCACGAACGGCACCATCCCGTCGGCCGCCGCCTGTTCGGCCGCAAGGTCCTGCAACCAGTCGCGGAGAAAGGCGTCGACGTCGAAGAGGTACACCGCGGATGGCGCGAAGGCTGCGATGTCACCCGTCCAGCCGAGCCGCTCGTCCCGTTGCGGGCAGTCGGTCGGCACGTCGAGGAAGTTTCCCCGGGTCCCCCAGACGACGTTGCGATGGAACTGGTTGAGCAGCTCGTCGGAGCATTCGAACGTGCCGATTCTGTCGAGGTCGGACGACACCACGACGGCCGTCAGTGCTTCCGCGGTGAGCTCGCCCGGCCAGCCGTCGACCTCGGCGTAGCGGAAGCCGTGGAAGGTGAAGGTGGGCTCGAATATGTCCTCCCCACCGCTGAGGATGAAGTGATCCGTCGCCTCGGCCGACCGCAGGGGGCGTACGCCGAGCTCGTCGTGCTCCAGGACCTCGGCATGCCGTAGCGTCACCTCGGTGCCGGCTGGCCCCTGAACGCGGACCCGGATCCATCCGACCAGGTTCTGACCGAAGTCGACCAGCGTTCTGCCCGACGGTGACGTCCAGATGCGCACCGGAGAGATTTCCTCCTGGCGTCGCACCGGCGGTCCGATGTAGGGAGTGAGCGTTCCCTGATCCAGTTCGCCCGGATGCACCCCCACCCAGCCGTCACCGGAGAATCCCTGCTGCAGCCATTGATCCGACTGCCGCCGAGCGTCGATCGTCTGGCCGTCGTAGAGGTCGTTGACCACGACGGCCGAGGGACCCGCGGTCCAGGACTCGTCGGTGACGACAGTCTGCACGTGGCCGTCACCGAACTCGATCTCGAGCTGCGCGAAGGCGCCCAGCTCGTCGCCGTAGTGCGCCCGGCCGCCGCCCCATCCGAGCCGTCCCCGGAACCAGCCGTTGCCCAACGCGATCCCGAGCACCGTCGTCGGCTGCACGAGGGAGGTCACGTCATAGCTGCGGTATCGCAGCCGCCATTCGTAGCTGCTCCATCCCGGGCTCAGCACATCGTCCGATGCCGGTTGGGAGTTGACGTATGCCTCGAACACCCCGTGCGCGGTGACATGCCAGGTCGCCCGTCGCACCGGTCCATGGCCGTCCTGCAGCACGAACTCCCGTCGCAGTAGCGGCGCTCCGTCGAAGTCCTGGTCAGCCGAGATCAGAACCGCAGACCACTGAGGCATTCGTTCGTCCCCTCCCCTGAGCACCGCAGAAAGCCGGTGATGAAACGATCCAGGCAGTCCAGGCAATCATCGCCGTGCTGGCTGTGTCAAAGCAGAACGGCCAGGCTGACCGAAATCGCCGGTCGGAGGTTGACACGGGCGGCTCCCCAGCAATAATGTGCTGCTCACCAGTCTGAAACGTTCAAATTACGTGCAGGCGGCGTCTGGACTACGGAGGCTGTACCCCGTCGCGGCCGCTGCTAACCGGAGAGATCGAGGGCAATCAGGTGCAGTTTCCCCACCGGCGGGCTCGTTGAGAATGCCTCAGCCGACAACGACCCTGCTGCATGGCGGCCTGTCCCGGTTCTTACCCTTGAGAGCATCGGCGTACTCGACTTCGAAGTCGATGACCAGACTTGGCGGTGCTCGGTCACCTGGCCTCGAGCCGGCACCGCGACCTCTCTACCTTTCGTGAGGAGCGACCACGATGACGTCATTCGATGACATAGCCGAGCAACTCGGCCACCAGGCGATCGAGCTGCCCTCCTGGGCATTCGGCAACTCCGGTACCCGATTCAAGGTGTTCAGCACGCCCGGAACGCCGCGCACCGTGCAGGAGAAGCTGGCCGATGCCGCTCAGGTCAACAAGTTAACCGGGCTGGCGCCCAAGGTTGCCCTGCACATCCCCTGGGACAAGGTCGACGACTATGCGGCCCTGAAGACGTACGCAAATGATCTTGGCCTGGCGCTCGGCACGATCAACTCCAACACCTTCCAGGACGACCTGTACAAGTTCGGCAGCCTGACCCATGCCGACGAATCGGTGCGCCGCAAGGCTATCGACCACCACTTCGAGTGCATCGAGATCATGAACCTGACCGGCTCTCGCGATCTGAAGATCTGGCTGGCCGACGGCAGCAACTACGCGGGGCAGGCCGACCTACGCGGCCGGCAGGACCGGCTCGCCGACAGCCTGGCCCAGATCTATGAGCGGATCGGCGAGAACCAGCGCCTCGTGCTGGAGTACAAGTTCTTCGAGCCGGCCTTCTACCACACCGACGTGCCCGACTGGGGCACGGCGTACGCCCAGGTGATCGCGCTGGGCGATCGCGCGACGGTGTGCCTCGATACCGGTCACCACGCACCCGGGACCAACATCGAGTTCATCGTGATGCAGCTGCTCCGGCTCGGAAAGCTGGGGTCGTTCGACTTCAATTCCCGCTACTACGCCGATGACGACCTGATCGTGGGCTCGGCGGATCCGTTCCAGCTTTTCCGGATCCTCTACGAGGTGGTGCGCGGCGGCGGCTACGGGCCGGAGTCCGACGTCGCGTTCATGCTCGACCAGTGCCACAACGTGGAGGCCAAGATCCCCGGTCAGATCCGCTCGGTGCTCAACGTGCAGGAGATGACGGCCCGCGCCCTGCTGGTCGATTCGGACGCGCTGAGCGCGGCGCAACAGGCTCACGACGTGCTCATGGCGCACGGGGTGTTGATGGACGCCTTCTACACCGATGTCCGAGGACCGCTGGCGGAGTGGCGCGAGTCTCGCGGCCTGCCGGCCGATCCGATGCGCGGGTACGCCGAATCGGGCTACCAGGACAAGATCAACAACGAGCGAGTGGGTGGCCAGCAAGCAGGCTGGGGCGCGTAGGTGACTGATCTGCGCCCCCTTTTGCCCAGAAACCGGTCGGAGACGACAGCTCCTGGCCGGCAAAACCTGTCGTATCTGACCAGTTTTCGAGGAACGTGATGACGAACTCAGCAGTGCAGGAACTGATCGAACGCTCCAACCGGCTCGGGGCCGATCCGAAGAACACCAACTATGCCGGCGGCAACACCTCGGCCAAGGGCACCGAGACCGACCCGGTCACCGGCGAGCCGGTCGAGCTGGTCTGGGTGAAGGGCAGTGGCGGCGACCTTGGCACCTTGAAGGAGTCGGGCCTGGCCGTGCTCCGGCTGGACCGGATGCAGCGGCTGGTCGACGTCTACCCCGGCGTCGATCGTGAGGACGAGATGGTCGCCGCGTTCGACTACTGCCTGCACGGCAAGGGCGGCGCCGCTCCGTCCATCGACACCGCGATGCACGGGCTGGTCGACGCGGCGCACGTCGATCACCTCCATCCCGACTCGGGTATCGCGATCGCGACCGCGGCCGACGGCGAGGCGCTGACCAAGGAGATCTTCGGCGACAAGGTCGTCTGGGTGCCGTGGCGCCGACCCGGGTTCCAGCTGGGCATGGACATCGCCCAGATCAAGTCGGAGAACCCGCAGGCGGTCGGCTGCGTCCTCGGCGGTCATGGCATCACCGCCTGGGGCGACACGTCGGCGGAGTCGGAGGCCAACTCGCTGTGGATCATCGACACGGCGGCGGCCTACATCGCCGAGCACTCCAAGGCCGAGCCGTTCGGGCAGGCGCTGGATGGATACGGTGCGCTGCCGGAGGCGGAGCGGCGGGCCAAGGCGGCAGCGTTGGCGCCGACCCTGCGCTCGATCGCGTCCCAGGACCGGCCCATGGTCGGCCACTTCACCGATTCGGATGTCGTGCTCGACTTCCTGGCTCATGCCGAGCACCCGCGGCTCGCGGCACTGGGCACGAGCTGCCCGGACCACTTCCTGCGCACCAAGGTGAAGCCGCTGGTGCTCGATCTGCCCGCCAGCGCCAGTGTCGAGGAGTCGATCGCCCGGCTGCGCGAGCTCCACGAGACGTACCGGGCTGACTACTCCGCCTACTACGAGCGGCACGCCACGCCGGACTCGCCGCCCATCCGCGGCGCGGATCCGTTGATCATCCTGATCCCCGGTGTGGGCATGTTCTCCTACGGGAAGGACAAGCAAACCGCCCGGGTCGCGGGGGAGTTCTACGTCAACGCGATCAACGTGATGCGCGGTGCCGAGGGGCTGTCCACGTACACCCCGATCGACGAGAGCGAGAAGTTCCGGATCGAGTACTGGGCGCTGGAGGAGGCCAAGCTGCAGCGGATGCCCAAGCCGAAGCCGCTGGCCACCCGGATCGCGCTGGTCACCGGCGCGGCGTCGGGCATCGGCAAGGCCATCGCCACCCGGCTGGCCGCCGAGGGGGCCTGCGTGGTGATCGCCGACCTCGACGCGGAGAAAGCGTCGGCGGCCGCCGCAGAGCTCGGCAATGCCGACGTGGCGGTCGGGATCGCGGCCGATGTGACCAACGAGGCGGCGGTCCAGGCCGCCGTGGAGGCGACGGTCCTGGCCTTCGGCGGGCTGGATCTGGTCGTGAACAACGCCGGCCTGTCGCTGTCCAAGTCCCTGCTGGAGACCACGGTGGCCGACTGGGATCTGCAGCACAACGTGATGGCCAAGGGCTCGTTCCTGGTGTCCCGGACGGCGGCCAAGGTGCTGATCGAGCAGGGGCTTGGCGGCGACATCGTCTACATC
>JBKPNA010000240.1:0-6971 GCA_046765695.1 Actinomycetota bacterium
CCCCTGATCTTGCCCGGTTGCTGTCAGCGTTGCTGTCAACGGCTGAATCTGAGTCAACGTGTCGATGGCCATATCGCGCTGACAAGGTGAAACGGTGGAGCTGGCGGGGGGACTCGAACCCCCAACCGCCTGTTTACAAGACAGGTGCGCTGCCGATTGCGCCACGCCAGCGATGCGGCGCCAGCCTACCGACCCAGGCTGCAGGCCATGCCAGAGTTCCGTGCACGCCACGGGTCGCCGGTATGTGCGGTAGCCGACTCTGTCGTTGCGCAGCGGCTGCACGACCCCGGTGATCTTGAAGAGTTCGCCCGACTGGTCGCCGCGTGGACCTCCGGAAAGGCGTGACGGCAGGAAGTTGGCGTCACGCGGTAGTCAGGCAGCGCCAGCGTATCTATCAGCTTCGGAGTCGGGAGGACCTCAGCGCACCCCAGGGGCGCCGACGAAGACGGTGCCGGGCCCGACCAGGCTCACCGTCTCCGCCGCCGTAACCAGCGCGGACTCCCCGCGCGCCAGCGCAAGCTCTTCCGGCCCTGAGTTGAGGATGACCGACCCCTGGGTGACCAGCAGGATCCGTCCACCCCCGGTCGCCGGGACGGGGAGGGGATCCTCGCCGGCCTCCAGCCGCCAGAGCGCGAACTCCGGTGCCGGGGTGGGGTAGTGCCAGACCCCAGCCGACTCCTCCACCGGCTTGATCAGGCCGCCGAAACCCGGGGTGAAGTCGACCACCCGAAGCAGTTCGGCAACGTCGATGTGCTTGGGGGTCAACCCGCCTCGCAGCACGTTGTCGGAGTTGGCCATGATCTCCACACCGCCGCCGGACAGATAGGCGTGCAGGTTGCCGGCCGGCAGGTACAGCGCCTCGTTGGGCTGCAGCGTCAGCCGGTTCATCAGCAGCGCAGCCAGCACTCCGGGGTCTCCGGGATAGAACGAGCCGATCTCGCAGGCGGTCCGCGCGAACCTTCCCAGCTCACCGTCGCCGGACAGTTGGGCCGCGACCGCCAGTACTTCGTCGACGACAGGTCTCTGGTCGGCGCTCAGCCGCAGCAGCCGGCCGAACACCACCGCAAGCCGTTCGACCGCCGGCAGGGACGCGTCGCTCAGCGGGAACACCAACGACAGCACCCGCGGCACGCCCAGCCGCTGGAACAAGGCGTACGTCTCGGTCGGGTCACGGAACCCGCAGAGTGCCTCGGTCTGACGGAGCGCGCAGAGCACCTCGGGCTTGGGCCAGCCGTCCCGATAGGTCCGGTTGGGTGCATCCCGCGGCACTCCGGCCGCCTCCTCGCGGGCGTATCCGGCCTCAGCCTGCTGGCGCGTCGGGTGAGCCTGCAGGGACAGCGGCCGATCGGCGGCGATGATCTTGACCAGGAAGGGCAGTCTTGGCCCGAAGGCGTCCACCGACGCCGCGCCGACCACGGCCTCGGGGTCGCGGTCCACGATCTTGTCGAGCGGCTCGCCCGCCGCCATCGACGGCGCCAGCGGGTGGGCGCCGAACCAGAGCTCGGCCTGCGGCTCCCCGCTCGGCTCGACCCCGAGGAACTCCGGGATCACCGTCGGAGATCCCCACGCGTACGGCTGCACGACCCCGAGCAGTCGTTCCATCACCAGACCCTCACCCTTTCCACGAGATCGCGACGGACCCGGACAAACCCGTGTCGCCGCCCACGGACCCCGAGGATTCTGCGTAGGCTCTGCCCAGTCACCTGCCTATCCAACCGCAACGAACCAACTAAGCGAGCAAGACGCCAGATGGTAACGAATGACATCGGTGTAATTTCCCCCTACGATGACCCCATGGTCTTCGCCTCCCCTCATCCTGAGCCCATCGGCGCGACGCCGGAAGGAAAGTTGAGCGAACGCGATGCGGAGATCCTGGCCTTCGAACGCCAGTGGTGGAAGTTCGCCGGAGCCAAGGAACAGGCGGTCCGGGACAAGTTCCAGATGTCCGCGACGCGGTACTACCAGGTGCTGAACGCATTGATCGACAAGCCCGAGGCGCTGGCCCAGGACCCGCTGCTGGTCAAGCGGCTGCGCCGGCTCCGCGCGGCGCGCCAGCGGTTCCGCTCGGCCAAGCGGCTGGGCATCGATCTGACGATCGACTAGGACTTCCGGAGCGACCCAAGCTGGGCGATCATGGCCCGGATGTTCTGCCCGATCGGCCGGACCGGCATGTCGGGGTATCCGCCGTCGGCCAGTCCGGCGTTCCGCTCGAAGAAGTTCCGAGCGGCGCGATCGCCGGTGCGCAGCATCGACCAGACGATGCAGACCACGTACGCGGGGTAGTACGGCAGCCCGATGAACCACAGATATTGCCAGGTGTGACGTTCCTCGTGATCGAACAAGCGCGGGTTGCCGCGCAGCAGCTCCGACCAGGTACTGCTGGTGGTGATCACGTTGCCGATCGTGAACGCGCCGGCCACCGGGAACTTGAGCCGGTAGCCCTCCCCAACGAAGAGTCCGCGTGGACCGCGCCGGATCCGGGCACCGCCGATAGCCGCGACGAGCAGTCCGAACGGTGTGGTGAGGTTGACCAGATTGCCCACCTGGCGTACCCGTTGCCAACCTGTCAGGGGCGACTGAGCCTCCACAGCCACGATCTTGTCAGCCGGGACAGAGTGCGACATAACGTCAAAGAGAATCGACGGCTGATTTGCGTACATCTCAGGCTGCGTTCGCGATATGGACACGGTTCCCAGAATGCGGACGGTGATGTGCGCGTACGCGGGGTGCCCGCTTAGGCTGAGGCTGCTCATCCAGAGGGGACGAGGGACCGGCCCGACGACTCCCCGGCAACCGGCTGACCGATCAGCAATGGTGCCAACTCCGGCGTGGTCGAAAGCCGACCACGGCAGATGAACGAAGGACGCAGACGATGACCGCGGTGTTGGACTCTCAGTCGACCCCACTGGGAGGTGTGCGCGCCGGGGCCTTCGGAAACGCGACCCACCTGATCTGTCGCGAGTGCGGCGACAAGACTGCCCTCGGCCCCTTCTACGCCTGCCTGGAGTGCTTCGGCCCGCTCGAGGTCGGCTACGAGTTTCCCCAGGTCACCCGGGAGCAGATCGAGTCAGGGCCCCGATGTATCTGGCGCTACGCCTCGCTGCTGCCGGTGCCGGCCGACATCGCCTCCTTCCGCTCCACCGATCCGGGATTCACCCGGCTGGTCGGTGCCCGCCACCTCGCGGAGGACCTCGGGCTGCGTCAGCTGTGGGTCAAAGACGACTCGGGCAACCCGACCCACTCGTTCAAGGATCGAGTGGTGGCGGTCGCCCTGTCCGCGGCCCGTGAGCTGGGGCTGCAGGTGCTGGCCTGTCCTTCGACCGGGAACCTGGCCAATGCGGTCGCAGCCGCCGCGGCCCGCGCCGGGATCGCGTCGGTGGTCTTCGTCCCGGAGAACCTCGAGCAGGCCAAGATCGTCGCCTCGGCGGTGTACGGCACCACGCTCGTCGCGGTTCAGGGCAGCTACGACGACGTCAACAAGCTCGCTTCGGAGATCGCCGCGGAGGAGGAGGGCTGGGCGTTCGTCAACGTCAACGTCCGGCCGTACTACGCCGAGGGATCCAAGACCCTCGCGTTCGAGATCGCCGAGCAGCTCGGCTGGCGGATCCCGGACCAGGTCGTCGTGCCGGTCGCCAGCGGGGCGCAGCTGGTCAAGATCGACAAGGGCTTCCGCGAGCTGATCAGCCTCGGCCTGGTCGCGGACAAGCCGTACCGCGTCTTCGGTGCCCAGGCGACGGGCTGCTCCCCTGTGGCGAGCGCCTTCCGGGCAGGTCAGGACTTCATCGCGCCGGTCAAGCCGGACACGATCGCCAAGTCCCTTGCCATCGGCAACCCCGCGGACGGCCCCTACGTGCTGGACGTGGTGCGGCGGACCGGCGGTGCGGTGGCCGACGTGGACGACGAGACGGTCGCGGCCAGCATCCAACGGCTGGCGCGGACCGAGGGCATCTTCGCCGAGACTGCGGGCGGCGTGACGGTCGGAGTGACCGCGAAGCTCGTCACCGACGGGGTGCTGGACCCGGCCGCCGAGACCGTGGTGATCAACTCCGGAGACGGCCTGAAGACGCTGAACGCGGTGGTCGACCGGGTGGGGCCGCAGACCACCATCCCGCCCCAGTACGAGGCGTTCACCGAGTTCTGGAAGGAATACCGCCGATGACCGCGACCGTGCGGATCCCCACCATCTTGCGCAGCTACACAGGCGGTCAGGGCGAGGTCCAGGCGACCGGGGAAAAGCTCAGTGAGGTGCTGGACTCTCTCGAGGCCGCCTATCCGGGCATTCGCGGCCGAATCCTGGATGACGGCGGAGCGCTGCGCCGGTTCGTGAACGTGTACGTGGGCGACGATGATGTCCGCTTCATTGGCGGGCTGGATGCGCAAGTGGGCGAGGGAGACAGGATCTCGATCATTCCGGCGGTCGCCGGCGGCTGAGCCGCACCGCCGACCACCACGACCACGAAATCCCTACCCGCGTTTCATGGCTACGCGGCGTGTCGCGGTGTTGAGGATCATCTAGCGTCAGGTTCTCGTGGCGCCGGCTCGTCAAGTGGGGTGGGGTAGTCGCCGTACTGGAACTGGTTGATCTCATCTGCCGGCACCGACGCTGCGGTGCGGCAGTTGATCGCGCGGATCTTGTCCGGCGGAGCCTTCGGAACGCGCTCGCCGGTGAGCAGGCCGTTCTGCTCCTGCAAGGTGTCGGTCAGCTGGGTGTAGCAGAAGCCGGCCAGGATCGGACTGTCCAGCAGTGCGTTCACCAGGCTTTGGTAGCGCTCGACGAGTTCTACTCGGCTGCGCACCGCGCCGTAACCGTTCCACACGTCACCGCTTTGCCTGGCAGCGAGCGTGATACCGCCGAACTCGGTGACCATCACCGGACGTTGCTCGACCTCCAAACCTGGCAGCAGCACCGACCGGTAGCCGGGCTGGACATGCTGCAGAGTCTCCTTGACCGCCACATGGCTGCCATATCGCACCCGCAGGGTCTCGCCGCGCGAACTGTAGTCATGAACGGTGATGATGTCGGTGAGCACCTGCTCCCAGCCGTCGTTCCCGATCACCGGCCGGAACGGGTCGATCGACTTGGTCAGGTGATAGATGGCGCGGACCAGGTCCCGCTGCGCCTCTGAGGTGGCGACCCGCGGCACTCCCCAGCTCTCGTTGAACGGGACCCAGGCGATGACGCAGGGGTGGCTGCGGTCCCGCTGCACGACCTCCAGCCACTCGCGGATCAGCCGGCTGGTGGTCTGCGCCGAGAACTCGTACGCGGCGGGCAGCTCCGACCACACCAGCACTCCGAGCCGGTCGCACCAGTACAGGAAGCGACAGTCGCCAACCTTCTGGTGCAATCGAACCCCGTTGAAGCCGAGCTGCTTGACCAGCGTGACCTCGCGTTCCAGGGCCTCCTCGCTCGGCGGGGTGAGGTGTGACTCGGGCCAGAAGCCCTGCTCCAAGACCAGCCGGAGGAAGTACGGCTTGCCGTTCAGCTGGAACCGCCCGCCTGCGGTGCCGACCGAACGCAGGGCGGTGTAGCTGTCCACCCGGTCGAGTACGCCGTCCTCGTCCGACAGCTCCAGTTCGGCGTCGATCAGGTTGGGGTGCTCGGGCGCCCACAACACGTCGCGAGGCTGCAGCGTGCTCATCGGCCGGGACAGCCCGATCTGGCGGCGCAGCTCACGGCCCTGCACCGTGTATTCGTCCTCCGTCAGCAGTTGGCCGCCGAGATGGAGCCGAACTCGCAGCCGCAGCGCCGGCTCTGGCCGGTTGACCCGAACCACCAATCCGATCGTCACTCGATCGGTGTCGGGAACCCAGTAGATGCTTTCGATTCGGGTCTGTGGCACCTCCTCGAGCCAGACTGCCTGCCAGATGCCGGTCGTCCGCCGATACCAGATGCTGTGCGGCTCGAGCTGCCAGTCCTGCTTGCCGCGGGGCTGGCCAAGGTCGTCGGGAAGGTCCTCGGCACGGACCACGACCTCCTGCCTACCGCTGGGGTCGAGAACCTCCGTGATGTCAACGCTGAACGGAGTGTGACCGCCCTCGTGCTCGGTGACGAGCCTGGCGTTGACCCAGACCGAAGCCCGGTAGTCGACCGCGGCGAAATGCAGCACGACACGCCGGCCTGGCTCCGGCCGACAGGTGAATGTCCGGGAGTACCAGACGACCGGGTGGAAGCCCGCATCTGCGATGCCGCTGAGCGCCGTCTCGGGAGCGAACGGCACCAGGATGTCCTGCTCCAACGCTTGCCCGTCGGCGAACCAGTGCTCGTCACGACCAATCGAGTCGTCGTCGTAGCGGAACTTCCAGAGACCGCGCAGGTCGGCCCAGGGCCGGCGCAACTGCGGCCGCGGATGTCGATCCCAGTCCTCTTGGAGCGGCGGGTCCCATTGCATAGCACCAGCTTCCTCAGCCACCGCTTGAGCCAACCGATCGGGTAGCAGCAAGGATCTCAGCGACCACATCTCGGTCCAACGGGTCGTCCAAGAACCACGAGATGTGCTCGCGTGCGTGAGCTCTTGTCTCGTCATCGAGGTCGGGCCGCAGCCAGCGCCGCAGGTGAAGCTCGCAGATGTGGTGGAGCTGCGCGATCACCATCGTGAAGTCAGCTTCGGTCTGCACTCGGCCAGGGCCGCCTGCCGCGAGGTATGCCGCGTACAGGGCCGCCAGCCGGTCGGGCCGGCCGTGGCCGAACTCGAAGAGCACCTGAGCAAGCTCCCGGCTCGGATCGCCGGGACCGGCGTTGTCCCAGTCGATGATGCAGAGGGTGCCGTCCGAAGTGGCCCGCAGGTTGTCGGCCCACAGGTCCAGGTGACAGGTCTGCACGGGCGTAACGGGCTGCAGCAACGACTCCAACGCCACGATCTCGGTGCGGAACTCGGCCAGCTGATCGGTGAACGGAGCGTGGCGGCGCCGAGCCTCACCCAGCATCTCGTCCCACGCGGCCGCGCCGACCGGCTCCGTGTCCCACCAGCGCG
>JBKPNA010000241.1:0-4045 GCA_046765695.1 Actinomycetota bacterium
GGACACCTGCTGCCAGGCCCGCTCGGTGTGCGATGGCGCGTCGTCGCGGTCGGCCAGGCCGCCGGTCTCGGCCTGCTCCTCGGCCCACTCCCGCAGCGCGAGGACCTCGGCGCCGAGCGCCGACTCCGGATTGCTCAACGGAGCGGCCTTGATCGTGTCGGCCAGGTCACCGGCGGAGATCAAGGCGCCCTGGTCGGCCGCGGTGCTGTCCCGGACCTTGAGCAGGCAGGCGTAGTTGGTGCGTCCCTTCAAGATGGCGTGCCGGGGCCGCTCTCCCAGCACCGCCTCCACTGCTTCCAGAGCGGCCGGGATGTCGGCGTTCGCCAGTTGGCTCTGCAAGGCAAGGGTCGCCGTGGCGACGACGATCCGCTCTCCGGGGTGCTGCACCAGCCACACCAGCGCAGGCGCCAGGTAGCCGAGCGACTTGCCTGTTCCGGTCCCTGCCTGGACCAACAGATGACGGCCCGACTCGAAGGCCGAAGCGATCGCGTCGGCCATTGCCACCTGCCCCGGACGCTCCTGCCCGCCGATCGAGGCCACCGCGTACGCCAGCACGTCCCGATGGGTCGCCGTCAGCTCCCGCTCCCCCGGCTCACCCGTCACCGCAGCACCTTAAGTCCTACCGAGCAGGCGGGCCGGAACCGACCGCCTCAGGAACGCTCGGCGACGGCGTACCGAGCGAGCTCGCCGGCCAGGTCCGGGTTGACCAGGGCGGTGAGCCGGGTGCCCACCTCGGTGTGCTCGCTGCTCAGCAGCTCACCGGACCGGTGGATCCGGTCGATCAGGTCACCGCGCTCGTAGGGCACCAGCGCCACCACCTCAACCTCCGGCCGAGGCAGCCTGGCTTCGATCACCGCCCGCAGTGCCTCGATCCCGTGGCCCGTCCGCGCCGAGATCACGACGGCGTCCGGATACGCGGTGCGCAGGCTGGCCAGCATCTCGGCGGAGGCCCGATCGGCCTTGTTGATCACCAGCTGCTCGGGTACGTCGCCGGCCCCGATGTCGGCCAGCACCGCCCGTACGGCGCTGATCTGGCCGTCCGGGTCGGGGTCGGACCCGTCCACCACGTGCAGCAGCAGGTCGGCTTCCGCGGACTCCTCAAGGGTCGACGCGAAGGACTCGACCAGGTCGTGCGGCAGGTGCCGAACGAACCCGACCGTGTCGGTGAGGGTATAGATCCGGCCGTCACCGGTGTTGGCGCGCCGGGTCGTGGGGTCCAGGGTGGCAAAGAGGGCGTCTTCTACCAGCACGCCGGCTCCGGTCAGCTGGTTGAGCAGGCTGGACTTGCCGGCGTTGGTGTAGCCGACGATGGCCACCGACGGCACCTGGTGGCGTCGGCGCTCGGCTCGCTTGGTTTCCCTGGTGGTGTCCATCTCGCGCAGCGCGGCTCGCAGCTTGGCGATCCGGCTGTTGATCCGGCGCCGGTCGGTCTCCAGCTTGGTCTCGCCGGGTCCACGGCCGCCGATGCCCACGCCGCCGCTGGCTCGGCCGCCGGCCTGCCGGGACAGGTTGCCACCCCAGCCGCGCAGCCGTTGCTTCAGGTACTGCAGCTGGGCGAGCTCGACCTGCGCTTTGCCTTCGGCGCTCCTCGCGTGCGAGGCGAAGATGTCCAGGATGAGCGCCGTTCGGTCGATCACCTTGACCTTGACCTGGTCCTCCAGGTTGCGCAGCTGCGCCGGGCTCAGCTCACCGTCGCAGATCACCGTGTCGGCACCAGTGGCGACCACCACCTCGCGCACCTCGGCGACCTTGCCGCGGCCGATGTAGGTAGCCGGGTCGGGCCGGTTCCGGCGCTGGATCAGGCCCTCGAGGACCTGCGAGCCGGCGGTCTCGGCCAGCAGCTTCAGCTCGGTGATCGAGTTCTCGGCGTCGACCTCGCTGCCCGTGGTCCAGACGCTCACCAGCACGACCCGCTCGAGCTGCAGCTCCCGGTACTCGACCTCGCTGATGTCGGTGAGCTGGGTGGACATGCCGGGGACCCGGCGCAGCGAGATGCGGTCCGCCAGGTCCTGCTGGTCACCGTCGGGACCGGGCCTGGGATCGAGCGGCTCGATGAGCAGCTCATCATCGTCGGGGAATGGCGTGGTCTGGGGAACGGTCATCGTCCTTCTAGGCTCTCACGCCCGCCAAAGGCGGGCCACGTGTTTAGCTGCGGCCGAGCCGCATCAGTGTCAACGGGGTGGCCCGTTCGCTTTATTTCCCGATGGGCGGCGCCCACTCAGGTCGACGGACGAGGCAGAAGGGGTGGCCGGCGGGATCGGCGAAGACGTCCCCCTGCAGCCTGCTGGCACCCAGCCGGAGAACCTTCGGTGCGGCATCGGCGATGTCGTCAACCATGATGTCGAGATGGAACTGTTGGGGCACTTTGGGGTCCGGCCAGTCAGGGGGCTGGTGGTTCAGCACCAACTGGAACGCGATTCCCGAGGTCTTGTCGTTGGCAGCGACGACCACCCAATCGTCGCTCGTATAGGTGATGGGCAGCCCGAGCAGCTCGCTGTAGAACCCGGCGAGGGCCATCGGATCCGAGCAGTCGATCACCACGTGGTGAACTCGTCCGATCATCAGCGTCCCCCTCAGAACAGCGTGTATCCGCCGTCCA
This sequence comes from Actinomycetota bacterium, assembly GCA_046765695.1. Classification (GTDB taxonomy): domain Bacteria; phylum Actinomycetota; class Actinomycetes; order Propionibacteriales; family Propionibacteriaceae; genus Microlunatus. Next base: position 2,600 of record JBKPNA010000241.1, read on the forward strand.
CCACCAGCACGGACCCGGTCATGAAGCTCGACGCGTCGGAGGCGAGGAACACCACGCTCGGACCCAGCTCAGCCGGCATGGCGTAGCGGCGCATCGGGGCGTCCTCGATCCAGTGCTGACGGAACTGCGGCTCGTCCACAGGCGCCATCTCGGTCTTGATGTATCCGGGGGCGAGCGCGTTCACCCGTACGCCGTAGGGCGCCCATTCGGCGGCGAGGGACTTGGTCAGCTGATGGACCGCGGCCTTGGATGCGTTGTAGCCGGGCTGCCACTGCGGTCTGTTGACGATCTGGGCCGAGATCGACCCGATGTTGACGATGACACCGCTGCGTCGCGTCACCATCTGTCGGCCGAAGGCTTGCGAGCAGTTCCAGACGCCGTCGACGTTGACGTCCATCACCGACCGCCACTCCGCAGCGGTGACGTCCAGCGCCGGCCGGTGGATGCATGCTCCGGCGTTGTTGACCAGGATGTCGACCCTGCTCAGCCGGTCCACGATCTCTGTCACCGCCTGCTGGACCTCCCCGGCATCGGTCACGTCTGCACTCACCGCCATGGCGGTGACACCCAGCGCCTGCAGCTGCTCCACCGCGTCCGTAACCACCCGCCGGTCGCGGACCAGCAGCACCACATCGCTGCCCGCCTCGGCCAGCGCCTGACTCAGAGCACGCCCGATCCCGCGAGCGGCGCCTGTCACCACCGACACCTTGCCGGTCAGTGAGAACGCATCCAGAACGGCCATCTGCTCACTCCCCTTCAGTTCGAGAACGCCTCCGGTAGCACCACCTCACCGGAAGCGACCAACACGGCGGGCCCGGTCAGGTACGTCTCGGCATCGGTGAGTTCGACCTCGACCGAGCCACCCGGGACATCGACCTGATAGGTCGCCGGCAGGCTGTCGGGATCAGGCCCACAGCGGTGTGCGGCCGCCGCGGCGGCGACGGTCCCGGTGCCGCAGGACCGGGTCTCCCCGACGCCGCGTTCGTAGACCCGCATGCGGACGTGCCGGGGGCCCAGCCAGCGGACGAACTCCACATTGACCCCGTCCGGGAACGCGTTCTCCGGCTCGCATCGCGGAGCATCCGTCAGGTTCAGCGAGTCGAGATCATCGACGAAGCTCACCGCATGAGGGTTGCTCACATCGACCGTCAGGGCGGACATCCGCTCGCTCCCGCCTGGAGCGACCAGGACGCCGCCGTCGCTGACCGTCACCGGCCCCATGGACACCCGGACCCGGCCGTCGGGGAGCAAGGTGGTCATCCGCAGGCCGGACCGGGTCGCTATCGGAATCACCGGTCCACTTGCCAGGCCCTGGTCGGCCAGAAACCGCGCGAACACTCGGGCCCCGTTGCCGCACATCTCGGCAATCGATCCGTCGGCGTTGCGGTAGTCCATGAACCACAGCGACCGGTCACCATCCCAGCCGTCGATGTGCTTGGCCAGCAC
>JBKPNA010000242.1:0-3049 GCA_046765695.1 Actinomycetota bacterium
ATCCCCGACAGCGACCTGGTGGGGGCCTTGATCCGGGCGGCTCGGCGCGGCGTCGACGTGCGCATCATCGTTCCGGCCGAGTCGAACCACATTGTTGCCGACTGGCTGTCTCGTGGCTTCTACGCCCAGCTGCTCCGGCACGGCGTACGGCTGCTGCTCTACCAGGGCGCCATGGTGCATGCCAAGACGGCGACCATCGACGGGCAGTGGTCCACCATCGGGACCGCGAACATCGACCGGCTCAGCCTGCTCGGCAACTATGAGCTCAGCATGGAGGTGTTCAACGTCGACGTGGCGCGGCAGATGGAGCACATCTTCGAGGTGGACTCCACGAACACCCGGGAACTGACCCTTCCCGGTTGGCGGCGCCGGCACTACATGGTCAAGTTCTCCGAGACGGTGCTGACGCCGTTCCGGCCCCTGCTTTAGGCGAAACTGTTCTCGAGGACCGGCTGCTTCGGCTGCTCGACAGCGGTGATGCGGCGGGCCCGCTGTGCGGCGACGTACAGGCCGGCCATCGTCACCAGCACGATCGCGACGTACGACACGACGCGGATCGGGTCTGCGACGTCGTAGGCGCGGAAGATCGTCCGCAGGTTGGTCAGCAGAATGAGGCCGCCGACCGCCACGCCCAGCAGGTGCGCGGGAGCCACCTTCACCAGGTACGCCGCCAGCGGCGCGGCGACGACACCACCAGCCAGCAGGGCAAGGGCGAAGCCCCAGTTGATTCCGGCTGCGCCGAGCCCGACCAGGAACCCGATGCTGGCGGCCGCGCTGACCGCGAACTCCGCCGTGTCAACCGTGCCGATGACCTTGCGCGGCTCCAGCCTGCCGTCGGCCAGCAGAGCCGGGGTGGCCACCGGACCCCAGCCGCCACCGCCGGTGGCGTCGACGAATCCCGCAAACATCCCTAGGGGTGCCAGGAACCTCAGCGTGGGTCGCGTGGTGGACAGTCGGGGCCGCAGGCCGAGGACGAAGCGGGCGAGGACATAGACACCGAGCAGGGCCAGGATGCCGGACATCACCGGCTGTGCGGATTCCGTCGAGAGCCGCGACAAGACGGTCGCCCCGAGGAATGCACCGGCGGCACCGGGCAGAGCGATCCGGGCGACCACCCGCCAGTCGACGTTCTGCAGTCTCCAGTGCGCCACCCCGGAGGCGACGTTGGTGCCCAGCTCGCTGAAGTGCACGGCGGCAGAGGCGGCCACCGGCGTCAGGCCGGCCACGATCAGCAGACTGGACGACGTCACGCCATACCCCATGCCGAGCGCACCGTCGACGAGTTGGGCGGCGAGCCCAACGACGGCGAGCACCAGGAGTTTCCGCATGATGAGGCCCTTGCCGAGTAATGCCCACAGAATTAGTAGGAATTGCTCACTATAGAGCCAGCACCTTGGCATAGCGATGCTGATCTCAGCATCCAGACAGCCCGTCAGAGGCTGACCACTAGCTCCAGGCTGCCGGATTGGCGACGAGCGCTGCCACCTCCTCCGGCATCTCGCCGGAGACGACATGCGCCAGGGTGACGCCTTCCAGGATCACCCGCTCCGAGGCGCGCAGCGCGATCCAGACCTGCTGCAACGGCGTCGCCGCCCCGGTGTACGCGAGGTGCTCGGGCCGGTTGCCCCGGACGTTGGCCAGCTCGCCGTCCAGAGCTCGGATCACGTCGGCGATGCTGATCTCACTCGCCGGCCGGGCCAGCCGATGCCCACCATCCGGACCCCGCTGGCTGCGCAGCAGGCCGCCGCGCCGCAGCTCTCCCAGGATGTTCTCCAGGTACTTGCTGGGGATGCGTTGCGCGGCGGCCAGCTGCTCGACGGTCCGCGGGGCCGATGCGGCGGCAAGCTCCGCCATCGCCCGCAGGGCATAGTCGACCCGTGCCGAAAGCCTCATCCGCGACGACTGATCTAGGCGCGACTACGCCGGGTCAGCGCCGTGTAGATGAAGCTCAGCAGCGCGGCGGCAGCGATGCTGATGATGAGCCGGATCCAGTCGATGCCCCGGGTGTTGCCGCCGCCCATCAGGCCCCAGAGCCAGTAGCCGATCAGAGCACCGCCGATGCCCAGCAGGATGGTGATGATCCAGCCGTACGCCTGGCGGCCCGGCAGCACCGCGCGAGCCAGGATGCCAACGATGGCACCGAAGATGATGGTGCCGAGAATCTGCAACATGGTGATCTCCCTTGTCCCTTAGACCAGCCGCCGGTCGGTGGCCCAACGGGTCAGCTGGTGTCGATTCGATAATTGCAGCTTGCGGAGCACGCTGCTGACGTGGGTCTCCACCGTCTTGATGGAGATGAACAGCTCCTTGGCGACTTCCTTGTACGCATAGCCGCGGGCGATCAGCCGCAGCACCTCGCGCTCCCGTACGGACAGCCGGTCGAGGTCCTCGTCAATGCTGGCCAGGTCAATCGCTCCCGAGAACGCGTCCAGCACGAATCCAGCCAGTCGCGGGGAGAAGACGGCGTCGCCCTCGGCAACCCGGCGGATGGCGTCGATCAGCTCGGGCCCGCTGATCGACTTGGTCACGTAGCCTCGGGCGCCGGCCCGGATCAGGCCGATCACGTCCTCGGCCGCATCGGAGACCGACAGCGCCAGGAACTTCTGCTCGGGGTTCTTCTCGTGGACCTTGCGCAGCACCTCGATGCCACCGCCGCCGGGGAGGTGCACATCGAGCAGCACCACATCCGGCCGGGTCTGCAGCACGACGGCGATGGCCCGTTCCGCATCGGCAGCCTCGCCCACCACCTGTACGGCAGGACCGATCTCGGCCTTGACCCCGGTCCGGAACATGGCGTGGTCGTCGACAACGACCACCCGATAGGGGGTGGCGGGGGCGCCCGGAGGCTGTCCGGCGGGAGAGGTGGACGTGGTCATCGGGGGATCTCCAGTCGTACTTCGGTCCCGTCGCCGGGCTCGGATCGAACGGTCGCAGTGCCGCCGTGGCGGGCCATGCGGTGAATGATGCTGCCCTTGACGCCCATCCGGTCCTCAGCGACCTCGGCGACGTCGAATCCCTTGCCGCGATCCCGGACGAAGACCTCGACGCG
>JBKPNA010000243.1:0-7791 GCA_046765695.1 Actinomycetota bacterium
CAGCAACTGTCGCTCCGGTGACGCAAATCCGCCGAAGTTCGACAGGTGGGCGTCACCACAGAGCTGAACCTCCAGGCCCGCCGTCGGTGTGCCGGCCAGGTCGGCCGCCATCACCTTCGCCGCCCCCCGATAGAAGGTGAACGGCGAGACCATCATGCGACCGTGCCGGACCGGCACCAGATCCGGCTCCCGGGTGGCGTCCTGCGCCACCAACGACTCCACCGGATCAGGCCGGTCGGCTGGCGCGACCCAGTCCCCATGCGACGACACCGGTGTCCGCTTCGCCGCCTCCTCGCCCTTGGCCCGGCGATCATCAACGCTCACGTACGGGTGTTGCGTCTGAGTGGTCATCGATACTCCCTCCGCGTGAGCGTTTGTCCATTTGGGCAGGCAGAGCCGAGCTTGTCAAGGTCAGTCTGAGACGCCATCGTTGCCCCGACCTTCAGGTCGGTGTCGCTGTCGACGGCGGGGCAGCGTGCAGACCCCACCAGCACGATCCTTCGACTCAAGCCAGCGCTTGTCGTCACGCAGAATGCGTGAAGCTCCCGGCAGCCGGTGGCGGGAGCGGCTTCCACCGCAGCCGGGCACCGGACTCCTGGCGACGGCCGCAGGATTCTAAGGAAGCTTCCGGAACGCAGTCTCCGGCCATTTCCACAACGCCACGAGGGCCAGGCTGCCGATCGCGGCCGCGTAGACGCCGGGTGCCGCATCGGCGGCGGTAGCCCTCACGAGAACCTGGGCAACCCATGGTGCCGTCCCGCCGATCAGTGCAGTCGGGATGCCCGCGGACATAGCAACGCCGGTGGACCGCACCGGTGCAGGAAACGCCTCACAAAGCATCGCGAACGAAAGAACGCCGGCTACGGCAATCCCGATCAGGACCTGAGCCAGCACCAGGCCGACCAAGGATCCGCGAGTGGCAAGGACGGCGGCGGGTGTGGCCAGCAGCACCAGGGCAATGCAGGAACCGATGGCGACTGGTCGACGACCGACGCGATCGGACAACCTGCCGAGCACCAGAGCGGCGACTCCGACAGCGGCGAGTGTCGCAGTGGTCACGAACAGGGTCGCGCTCAGCCCCATACCGTGGCGAGAGATCAGATTGTTCGGCATGAAGATGAAGAACAGGTTGAAGGCAAGCGACCCGGCGGCGATCAGGCCGAACCCCCTCAGCAGAGCTACCTTGTGACGCGTCCAGAGCTCGCGAGCCGGATGGTCCTGAAGTTGTGACGTGGTTCGAAGAACGACGAACTGCCCGGTCTCGGCCACCCGGCGTCGAAGGTGCAGGCCGACCAGCCCGAGCGGAAGTGCGAGCAGGAACGCGATCCGCCACCAGCCAGACCACCCGGTGTCACCCAGCAGATAGGAAAGCACACCAGCTACACCCATGCCGGCCCCGATCCCGACCGCCATGGTCGCGGTCTGCCAGGACCCCGCCTGGCCCCGTCGAGAGTTCTCTGCATTCTCGAGGATGAACACCGCTGAAGCTCCTAGCTCACCGCCAACCGCCAGCCCTTGCGCGGCGCGGAGCAGCACGAGCAAGATCGGCGCCAGCAGACCGATGGTGGCGTAACCCGGCAGAAACCCAACCCCAGCAGTCGCGCCGGTCATCAGAAAGATGACCGTGACCAACACGGTGCGACGCCCACGGGTGTCTCCCAACCGACCAAAGGCGAGCGCGCCCAGCGGTCTGAGGACCAGGGCGGTTCCGTAGACGGCGAAAGCTGCGGTCAATGCTGTCGCCAAGTCCCCGGCGGGAAAGAAGACCAGGCCGACGACGGTCGCGAGGGCTCCGTAGATCGCGAAGTCATACCACTCTGCCGCATTGCCGATGCACGCCGCCGCGATGGCTCGCCTCGACGTGCTTAGAGCGTCGGTCGAGTCCTGCGTCATGGTCGTCGACATGCCATTGAGCGTATTGGAGTTTCCTTGTCATCCTCGGCCCCCTGACTCCTGTGTGAGGATCGCCCGCCGACGAGCCAGTCACGCGAGAACGCGCACGGACTTGTCGACGTCGAGTGATATGCCGGTTCACGTGATCTGCGTGATGCAGCCCATGCAGACGATGTCGACAATGGGTTTGCCTGTTCCACGCAAGTGCTTCGGAGAGGGTGGTCCGCTTTGGATTACAGGGAAGCGCTGCGTCGGCTGGCCATCAACGATGAACACTTCACCGACGAGGCCGCTGCCAGCGCGGGGATCGCCTCCGTCAAGCTGGATCCGAAGACGCTGGCCCTGGTTCGCCTCGGCGCACTGGTGGCGGTCGGTGGCACGGCTCCGTCCTACGGAGCGGAGGCCGACGCTGCGGTGAGTGCCGGCGCGACGGCTGCCGAGATCGTCGAGGTGCTGCTCGGCGTCATTTCCATTGTCGGAAGGCCTAGTGTCGTTGCGGCGGCGCCCAGTCTTGCGTTGGCGCTTGGCTACGACATCGACAATGCCTTGGAACAGCCATCGACCCTGTGATCAGCTACTCACCGAGCAGGCCGACCGTCATCGCGCGCTGCACCGCATCGCTGCGTGAGGAGACTCCCAATTTGCGATAGATCGAGCCGACTTGGGAGCTGACGGTGTTGCGAGAGACGAAGAGCCGCTGACCGATCTGCTTGAACGTCAGGTGGGTCTGCAGGTAGGGGAGCAGCCGAAGCTCCGCCGGGCTGAGCGGTGGCCCGCCAGCCACGGCCATCGAGGCACTCGCAGTGAGCATCTGGCCAAACTCTGATACTTCGTCGACAAGCGCGCCAAGAGCTGGCCGCGCGAGCAGGATGTCGTCCACCTCGCGCAGGAGATGACGTGCGGTCGCCTGGTCGGCGAGGGCCGCGTACACCTTGGCCAGTTGCAGGCGTACGCGCACGCCGAGGAAGGGAAGGACGAACGTACATGACAGCCGGGCTCGCATCGCCCGCGCCAGCTGACGGTCCGCCTCCTTCCGATCTCCACGGTGCACAGCGAGTCGCGCAGCTGCCGCAAAGGCAAGCACGCTGAGGGAATAGTCGTGCAGCCGGGAAGCATCGACGGTGTCGAGCGCACGCTGTAGGTGCTCGGCCGCCTCGACCCATCGCCCGTCATCCATCGCCAACACTGCGAGTTCGGCCCTGCCGAGGACACTGCCGGCGACATTGCCCAGTGTCGCAGCCACCGGGAACGCCTCCATAAAGAGAGTGGTCGCCCGCTCGGGGTCGCCGAGGAGTAGGTGTGCCTCGGCGCACAGGCACAGGGCTGTGGCGCGCCACGAGCTCCACGGCGGCTCCGCCGCGACCGCAATGCCGGCGTCGGCCAGCATCTGCTTGGGACCGTCCGGACACATCAAAGCCCGCAACATGGCCCGCGCCGAGTCGAACGACGCGGTGCCGTCCACCGGCATCGGGTCGAACGAAGAGGCATCGACCCGTGCCGCCCACCGTTCGGCTTGTGCGGTCTGCCCGGTCAAGGCCGCCACCCACCCGGCCAGGACTGCTAGCGGGGGATACTCCTGAACTGCTGAGTCGCCGAGCACCAAGAACCACCGTTGCAGTGTTGACACCTGGCCGGACTGGTAGGTCGCCAAGGCCAACGTTGACACCAGTTGGATGCACCTGTCCCGCTCCGTGGTCTGCAACAGGTGTTCGACAGCCAACGCTGGGGATCCGTTGGACTCGTACCAGTCAGCGGCACGCAGATGCAGCTTGGCGACGATGTCCGGCTCGACTCGACGAAGCTCACTGAGCAAGAACTCGCGGAACAGCGCGTGGTAGCGATACCACATACGTCGCCGGTCCAGCGGGACCAAGAACAAGCTGGTCGCCTCCAGCCCCCGAAGCCGGGCATCCGAGCTCGACTCGTCAAGAATCGCGTCACACAGCTGAGCAGAGACCTGATCGAGGACCGCCGTGCGCCGAAGGAACCGCTGAAGATCCTCCGGCAGGTGCATCAACGACTCCCGGTAGAGGTAGTCGGCCACGTACCGATCATCACCGGAGATCGTCAGCACCTCACCTTTGCTGACCCTTGCGACCATCGCAGCCAGGTACAGACCGGCGGGCCATCCCTCAGTCCGCGCGGTCACCGCCGCGGCAAGCTCATCGGTGAGCGCGACCTCAGCCTGGGCGAAGATCTGCTTCGCTCCATCCACGTCCAAGGCCAGATCGCTGGCCACGAACTCCAGCGCGTCACCCGACACCCGAAGCCTGGGCAGGTGCGGCTGCTCAGCACGGCTCGCCGCGACCAGCTGTGAGCCGGCAGGGATACCCGAGATCACCACGCTCAACACATCGTGACAGGCCGGCGACCGCAGCTCGTGCAGGTCATCCAACATCAGCACGAATGGCAGCGGGCTGGTCCGAAACGCCGCCGCGAGGCGCGGCGCGGCCCGGCCCAACGCCGACACACCGACCCCAGCCACGTCAGCAATCAGATCGGTCGAACCCGAGACGCGCGCATATGCCGACGCCAACAACGACACCAAAGCCGCGGGATCATCGTCGAAGCGATCCAGAGACACCCACCCTACGCGTCGATTTTCTGATTCGGCCCATTCGGCCAGCAAGGTCGATTTGCCGTAGCCCGCGGGCGCAGTCACGCCGACCACACAGCAGTGGCTCGCTCGGGCAGTCTTGATCAGTTCGGCGCGACTCACCGAACCAGGGCGAACCTCCGGAACCAAGAGCTTCGCGTCGAGCAGCACCGTTTCCAGCTGGACAGCCCCCGGCGACGCCCAGCCTTCGTTCACGGTCACAGTCAAAGATCCTAGTGAAGCGTCATCTCCCCGGGGAGGTGCCGCTCACGCGCGGGCGGCCTCCGGTGGCAGAGCCACCCGATCCGGCCACGTCCGGAGCCGTTGCTCCGCACAAGGCCGCAGACGGGAGGGGCGCGGCTGCAGTCCGGGGCATGGTAGGGATCACCCAATCTGGATGATGCGAGGACTTAGCTGTCAGGCTTGGATCAGATCAGGAGACCGAGAGCACGGCATGTGACATCTCGGGTCTCCTCCGTGCCGGTAGGCGGACGTTCTGATCCGTTCCGGCCGGTCTCCGTCGAACGTGAAAGGATAAAGCAGGGTGAGTTTCTGGGACTTCTTCTGGCTCCTGATCTGGAGCTACATCTTCGTGGCCTACCTGGTGTTGCTGTTCCACATCATCAGCGACGTGTTCCGAGACCCTGATCTCGGCGGGTTCGCCAAGGCGCTGTGGATGATCGGGCTGATCGTGGCGCCCTTCCTCCTCGCGCTGATCTATCTGATCGCCCGGGGGCGCGGGATGGCTGAGCGTCAGGCCGCCAAAGCACAGCAGGCTCGAGCAGAGACGGATCGATACATCCAGTACGTGGCGAACAACCCGAGCTCCGCCGATGAGATCGCTTCAGCCAAGGCTCTGCGCGACGCTGGCACCATCACCCAGAACGAGTTCGAACAGCTGAAGGCGAAGGCACTGGCCTGAAACCAACCGCCCCCCTAGGCTGAATTACATCAAAAGATCAACAACAAAGGAGAGGCACCGAGGTGAGCACAGAGCTTGACGAGACAGGCCCCATCGACTACCTGGTGGTCGAGTTCCCGGGCAGCCGAATGACTGGCGAAGGGCTCCCCTTGCTGGTCGACCTGGTGGACCGCGGCATCATCCGAATCCTGGATCTCGTCTTCGTTGAGCGCAAGCTCGACGGCTCAATCACAGCAATGGAGATCGCAGACTTCGATCAGGACGGCGCGCTGGACCTGGCTGTCTTCCAGGGCGCATCCTCCGGTCTGCTCGGAGAAGACGACGTCAACGAAGCGGCTTCAGTCATCGAACCAGGAAGCTCCGCCGGCATTCTTGTCTACGAGAACGTGTGGGCCGCGCCCTTCGCCAGAGCCTTGCGCCGCGGCGGTGCCCAACTCGTGGCGAGCGGCCGTATTCCCGTTCAAGCGATCCTTGCCGCACTTGACGCTGCTGAGGCTGAGGCCGAGGCAGGTACGGGCGCCGACACCGATGCAGGTAAGGGTGCCGACACCGACGCCGCTCAAGCCGCCGACACACCGGCCTGAACAGTTACGACTCCACCGATCAAGAAAGGCTAGTCCGATGCCAGGACTCATTCGCGGGGTCGCCCGCACCGCAGTTGTCGCGGGAACCGCTGCCGGCGTAGCCGGACGCGTCCACCACCGCCAAGAGGGGCGCTGGGCGCGCCAGGAACAAGAGCAACAAGCCGCGTACGCCCAACAGGCCGCACCACAGCCTCAGTACGCGCCAGAGCCCCAATATGCGCCACCGCCCGCCGCCCCGAGCACGGACGACAAGCTGGCTCAGCTCCAGCAGCTGGGCCAGCTCAGGGACGCCGGCGTGCTCACCGACGCCGAGTTCGAGGCGCAGAAGGGCAAAATCCTTTACGGCTGACTCCGCCACCCAACACTGAGCCCCGTGCTGTCCTGCTGAGCTGAGAAGTCCCCGGCCGCTCAGCAGGACGGTGCGCATCGGTCGATTGCCGGTGCGGTGCCCGCGGTCTGCCGGCGCCACACGTACGATCCGGGCATGGTTGAGCGACTCGATGACATGCCCGACGGAACTGTCGGCTTCCGGATCGACGGCGATGTGGAGCGCGAGGACTACACGGACATCCTCGTGCCGGCCCTCAAGGCGGCGGTTGACAGCGGCCGGGGGGTCCGGGCCCTCTATCTGATCGAGGACCTGGACGAGATCGAGGGCGGCGCGCTGTGGGAGGACACGAAGCTCGGCTTTGATGCGATCGAGCACCGCAACGATTGGAAGCGGTCCGCGATCGTGACCGATATCGAATGGATGGCGCGTGCATCGAAGCTGTTTCTGTGGCTCGTTCCCGGGGAGGCGCGCCTTTTCCGGGTAGCCGATCTCGAGCAGGCGAAGGCCTGGGTCGCCGGCTAACACTCGGACTAAAGCTTGACCGACTGGCTGTGCCGGAGGATATGGACGCGGGTGCTCGGCGCGATCTGGGCGACTTGGTCGGCGAAGGCGATGGCTGGCCGATCGATCAGGTCAGGCCGTTGGGGGAGCCCAATGGGCCACCAGGTTCCCCAGTGCACCGGGACGGCATTGGCCGGGTTCGTGCTGCGGATCGCCTGTGCCGCTTGCCGCGAATCGAGGTGGCCCCGGCCGAGGCTAGGGCCCCAGCCCCCGACCGGCATCAGGGCCAGGTCCACCTGCTGCACCTCGTCCAGCGCGAGTTGCGGACCCGTATCCCCGGGATACCAGCACCGGTAGCGTCCCTCGACCAGATAGCCGAGGGCAGGTCCGCGATGAGGGCTGCCAACGTGTCGGCGGCCATCGTGGTCGGCCGCCAGGACGGATACCTGGAGACCGCCGAACTGCACGGTGTCACCGGGCGCTACCTCGTGGAGCGACACGCCCCGGGCGGTGACTGGCTTGAATAGCCGCCGCGACCCTGCAGGGACGACAAGAACCGCCGCCGGTGGGATCCGTCGCAGCGACGGCAGATGGGCGTGATCGGCGTGCAGGTGTGAGATCAACACGACGTCTGCATATGCAGCGTCCGGGGGCGGCACCGGACCGCGCACCCGACGGAGATGGCCGAGGCGAGCGGTCAGCACCGGGTCGAACAGGACGGTGCTGTCGCCGTCCTGCCAGGTGATGGTGCTGTGCCCCCACCAGGTCAGGGTGGCCGTCACCGCACCGGCGGCGGCGAGCTGCGTTGGCGGCCGCCACTCCCGCTTTGGAGAAACTCCACCATTGACGACTTTTCACCCTCGGAGTCGCGACTCGAGGGCGAAAACTCGCCCACGGTGGAGTTTGCCAAAGGTAAGGGCAATCAGACGCCACCTCCGATGTTGGGTGGAACACGGGTGGGATG
>JBKPNA010000244.1:0-3536 GCA_046765695.1 Actinomycetota bacterium
GCTATAGACCGCCCAGCGGCTGACAACTCGCAAAGGGGTGCGGGTCAGAAGAAGACCGAGCGGCGTTGCAGCAGCAGGCTGTAGAGCGTGTGCTGGATCGTCTCCCGCACCTGGTCGGTGACGTTGAACACGACCATCGGATCCTCGACTGCACCCGGTGGCAGCTCGTCCGTGGTCACCGCCTCGCCGAACTGGATGATCCACTTGCTGGGCAGCGGCACCAATCCGAGCAGGCCAAACCAGGGAAACAGCGGCGTCACCGGGAAGTACGGCAGGCCGACAGCTCTGGCGAGCAGCGGAGCACTGCTGATCAGCGGGTAGATCTCCTCCGAGCCGACGATCGATACCGGGATGATCGGAACCTGGGCGCGGACTGCGGCGGACACGAAACCACCCCGGCCGAACCGCTGCAGCTTGTAACGCTCGGCGTACGGTTTGCCCGGCCCCTTGAATCCCTCGGGAAAGACCGCGACCAGCTGGCCACCGGCGAGCAGCCGTTCCGCGTCCTCCTGGCAGGCCAGCGTTGTCCCGGTCTTACGCGCCAGATCGTGAGCGAAGGGGGTTTTGAAGATCAGATCAGCGCCGAGCATCCGGACGTACCGGGCGATCTCGTCATAGACCACCGCCTGCAGGATCATGCCGTCCAGCGGCAGGGCGCCGGCGTGGTTGGAGACCAGCAGAGCCGAGCCGGTGGTCGGCAGGTTCTCGGCCCCCCGAACCTCGACCCGGAACCAGGTCCGCACCAGCGGCCGCAGCAGCGGCAGGTAGATCTTGCTGGTGAACTCCGGGTCGAACCCGAACTCATCGACCGTGTAGTCGCCGGTCAGCCGAGACCGGGCAAACGCCACCGTCTCGTCGACCGAACCCGGCCAGTCCACGCCCAGCTGCCCCGCCAACGCCATCAGGCTGCGCCACGGATCCTTGGCGAACTCACGCACAGGACCGAACGAGGACTCCGTCAACCGCTCGAGACCGTGCTGGATGGTGCCGACCACCTCAGCCAGCAGAGCGCTCAACGACACGGTGGGCGATGCCTCGTCCCGCGGCGCCTCAGCCGGTTCAATCGGCGGATCCTCGCGGCTCTCCAGCTCGGGCTCGGCCGCCCCCGGTGCTGCAGCGGGGCCGCGGCTGCCAAGCTGGATGATCTCCGCGTCAGCCACGGCCGGCCTCCGCGTTCGCCGGAGCGGCCTCGAGGACGCGGCTGAGCACCGTCAGCGCTGTGTCGAGCCGCTCTGGAGTGATCACACCGGGTGGCGCGCTTGCCGCAAACTCCGCCAGTGCCGCCCGGCTGGTGTACGCGGGCGTAAACCCGGCCGCCTCGGTGAACTTGGCGGTGTCCATGGCCCGACCATAGGTCAGCGCATCGATCTGGTCAGCCGAGAAGCCACTCAGCCGGGCCTGCCGGAACGCGGCGGCGGCGAGCGGCGCCACCGGCTGCGGGATGCCGATGCTGGGCCGGCCCAGCATGCCCAGCGCCTGGGACAGGGTGACGATGTCCGGCGCGGCCACGTTGAAGGTGCCTGGGATGTCGTCACGGGTGACCTGCAGCATGGCCTCGATCGCGTCACTGGGATGCAGGAACTGCAGCCGGGCATCGAAACCGAGCACCCGGGGTACGACGGGCAGCGACAGGTAGCGGGTGACGTTGCTGTCGACGCCAGCTCCCATCAGGTTGGCCAACCGCAGGGTGGTCACCACCACGTCGGGCCGTCGGCGTGCGAGCCCTCGGACGTAGGACTCCACCTCGACCGAGTCCTTGCCGAAGCCCGTCCGTGGCGCCACTCGGGGAAGCATGTCCTCGGTGAACTTGGCCGGGTCCCGCGGCGACGCTCCGTAGACCGAGATCGAGCTCTGCACGACCAGCTTGGTGAAGGTCTCGGCCCGCTGCGCTGCGGCCAGCAGCTGCATGGTGCCGATGACGTTGATCTCCTTCATCGATGAGCGCCCGCCAGCTCCTCGAGGAGTGGCCACGATCGCCATGTGAACGACCGTGTCAACCGCGTACGCCGCGATCACCTTGGCGATCACCGGGTTGCGGATGTCGGCCCGGACGAAGGAACACCGGCCTACGTCGTTGCGGGGCGGTGCGACGTCGACCCCCACGACGAGATTGTCATCGTCGGCGGCCAGCGTACGGGCGACGCGGGAACCAAGATCACGGGAGACCCCGGTGACCAGAATCCGTTTGGTCGGCACCGAAAGCCTCTCCGGGCCGGCTTACTTGCCGGCGCGGCGGCGCTGGATGCGCGTACGCTTCAGCAGCTTGCGGTGCTTCTTCTTCGCCATCCGCTTGCGCCGCTTCTTGATGACCGAACCCATAAAGACCTCTCGACACCGGCGCGGGTCGCCGGACAACTAGGGCATGCTACCCGGCCCCGCTGGGAGGTGCGAGTCGGCCAGTTCCGTCAAGATCGTGAAGGATGGTGCGGCGGAGTGACCGCTGGATCTTTCACGCTTTTGGCCGGGCACTCAACAACGACGCCTCAGATGAACCAGATGCGGCTTTGTGCGGAGAAACGAGGCCGAAACCGGCCTGATCCGACACCAGAAGCGGCCTTGTGCGGAGAAACGTGCAGTGGAGTCGGCCTCCGCCGCATGACGGGTTCAGCCGGCGTCGTAGTACGCGGCCTCCAGGTAGGCGTTGAGAGACTTTTCCGGCACCCGGAAGCTGCGGCCGAACTGCACCGCCTCCAGCTGTCCGGAGTGGATCAGCCGGTAGACCGACATCTTGGACAGCCGGAGGATCGATGCCACCTCGGCCACCGTCAGGAACCTGCCGCCCGGCAGGCCGCCACCTAAGGGAGCCACCCCCCCGGGATCACCATGCGGTGACGCGGACTCCTCATTCATGTTGTTGTGCACTCGTTTCTGCACCTCTGCGCGCCCGGCTTCCCCTCCGGGGCGGGGTACTGCTGTGAGAGTAGTGGCAATCGGTACTCTTGGTACAGCAGATGCCGAGAATCTAAAGGTCTAGGTGCAGCCCGAGTTCCGGAAACACGGCCCGCTGGGTGGCCATGATCGCCTGATCGAGCCGGCTGTGGGGATCGTATCCGTCGTCGAACGGCTCGAACTCGACGTTGACCCCGTCCGTCATCGTGGTCGGCGCACCAGGTCCCATCTCGGCTCGCCATGCCTCGGGAACGCGCGTGGTCGGGTCCAGGGGCTCGCCGGAGACGATGCTCAGCAGATGGGTCCAGGCGCGGGGCACCACGTTGGTCACGGCGTATCCGCCGCCACCGGTGCAGATCCACCGCTCGTCGCAGAGCTCGTCGGCCAGGGCAGCGACGGCCAGGTACGACGCCCGCTGCCCGTCGAGGCTGAGGTCCAGGTCGGCCAGCGGATCGTGCCGGTGGGAGTCGCAGCCGTGCTGGCTGACCAGGACGGTCGGCCGGTGAGCGCGCAGCACGGCGGGCACGACCGCGTGGAAGGCTCGCAGCCAGCCCGAGTCGCTGGTGCCCGGCGGCAGCGCGATGTTGACCGCGGTGCCCTTTGCGCCGGGGCCGCCGTCCTCGTACGGGAACCCGGTGCCGGGAAAC
>JBKPNA010000245.1:0-17206 GCA_046765695.1 Actinomycetota bacterium
CTTCACCGCTGATCGCCACGGCCCGCGAATTGAGGGACCAGCGGCCGGACCTGCGGCTGACCGCGCTCGGCACCGCGCGCGGCCTGGAGACCACCGTGATCCCGGCTGCCGGACTGGCGCTGGAGCTGATCCCGCCGGTGCCCATGCCGCGCCAGCTCAGCCTCGACCTGGCCCTGGTCGGACCGCGGTTGCTGCGCGCTATCCGGGCGACGGTCCAGGTGCTGCGACAGGTGGGGGCGCAGGCGGTGCTGGGCTTCGGCGGCTACGTGTCGACCCCGGCGTACCTCGCGGCACGCCGACTCGGGCTGCCCATTGTGGTACACGAGCAGAACACCATGCCGGGGCTGGCCAATCGGCTGGCCGCGCGGCTGACCCGGGCCGTCTACACCTCCTTTCCCAAGACGCCGCTGCCGCACGCCACCTGTATCGGACTTCCGATGCGCCGGGGGATCACCCAGCTCGACCGGGCCGCGGCGGCCGAACAGGCCCGTACGGTGTTCGACCTGCCGGCGGACCCGCCGGTGCTGCTCGTCAGCGGCGGATCCCAGGGAGCGGCCAGTATCAACCGGGCGGTGGTCGGCGCGCGCGACCGGCTGCTGGCCCGGGGTATCTCGGTGCTCCATGTCCTGGGGCCCAAGAACATGAGCGAGCAGACCGTGCGCGTGATGGATTCCTCCTCCGGGGCCGTCTACGCCCCGGTCGCGTTTGTCGCGCAGATGGAGCAGGCGTACGCGGTGGCCGATCTGATGCTGGGCCGGTGCGGGGCCAACACGGTGATGGAGACCACCGCGGTCGGGGTGCCGGCCGTGTTCGTGCCCTATCCCCACGGCAATGGTGAGCAGGCGCGCAACG
The DNA here is from genome assembly GCA_046765695.1 of Actinomycetota bacterium. Classification (GTDB taxonomy): domain Bacteria; phylum Actinomycetota; class Actinomycetes; order Propionibacteriales; family Propionibacteriaceae; genus Microlunatus. Next base: position 853 of record JBKPNA010000245.1, read on the forward strand.
CCGAGCTGGTGATCGAGGTCGGTGGCGGGGTGCTGCTGGCCGACGCCGACTGCACAGCGGAGTGGGTGGCAGCCGAGATCCCGCCGTTGATGGAGGACGAGGCTCGACGCCTGGGAATGCGCACAGCGCTGGCCGGCGTTGCCCGGACGGACGCCGCGGCCGTGCTGGCCGCCCGGACGCTGGAGGTGATCGGCGAATGGGCCTGATCAGCCCCATCACCCTGCCCACGCCGGCCGAGCTCGGCCGGGTGCACTTCATCGCCATCGGCGGCTCCGGGATGAACGGCATCGCCGCGATGCTGCTCGACTCCGGGGTGCCGGTCAGCGGCAGCGACCGGCAGGACTCGAAGTACCTCCGGGCCCTGGAGGCGGCGGGTGCCCGGGTCTACGTCGGCCACCGGGCCGAGCAGCTCGACCAGGCGGAGACCGTAGTGGCGTCCTCGGCCATCCGTGAGGACAACCCCGAGCTCGCCGAGGCCCGGCGACGCGGATTGCGTGTGCTGCACCGCAGCGCCGCGCTGGGCTCGCTGATGCTGGGCCGGCGCGGTATCGCGGTGGCCGGAACCCACGGCAAGACCACGACCACCGCGATGATCGCCCACGTGCTGACCGGCTGCGGCTACGACCCGTCGTTCGTCATCGGCGGCGCACTGACCGGGTCGGCCACCGGCGGTCACCTCGGCTCCGGCGACACGATGGTGGTGGAGGCTGACGAGAGCGACGGCTCCTTCCTGCAGTACCCCGCCGAGGTCGCCGTGGTGACCAATGTCGACCCCGACCACCTGAGCAACTGGGGGACGGCGGAGAACTACGCCGACGGCTTTTTCTCTTTCGCGACCGGCGACCGTGTGCGCCTCGTCGTGATCAGCGCGGACGACCCCGGAGCCGCATCCCTGACCGACCGGATCAAGGCGCGCGCCGCCGACCGGGCTCAGCAGCTCGAGGTGATCACCTTCGGGGTGTCGCCACCCGCGGACGTACGGATCGTCAAGCCGACCCTGGCCGGTTCCGGCTCGAGCTTCGAGCTGCAGCAGGCCGGCCGCGGCGGACGGGTGGACCTCACCGTTCCCGGGCACTACAACGTGCTGAACGCGGCGGCCGCGTACGCGGTCACCACCTGGCTGGGGGCGGACGAGGAGCAGGTCCGGCGGGAGCTGTCGGCGTACCGGGGGACCTATCGCCGCTTCCAGCTGGTCGGCACCGTCGACGGGGTACGGGTGTACGACGACTACGCCCATCACCCGACCGAGGTGTGGAACACCCTGGTGGCAGCTCGGACAGCGGTCGGCGACGGCCGGGTCGTGGTCTGCTTCCAGCCCCACCTCTACACCAGGACCCGTGACTTCTGGCCGCAGCTGGCCGCCGCCCTGGAGGAGGCGGACCAGGCGATCGTGATGGACGTGTGCGGCGACCGTGAGGATCCGCTCCCGGGAATCGACGGGTCCATGGTGGCTCAGGCGGTGCGTCCCGGAACGGCCGAGGTGACCTACGAGCCGGACTGGGACAGGGCCGCGCCGACCGTCGCCGACATCGCCCGGCCCGGTGACCTCGTGATCACTGTGGGCTGCGGGGACGTGACCAAGGTGGCCCCGCTGATCGTCGAAGAGCTGCGCCGGCGTTCCGGGGAGAGCCAGTGAGCCGGGGGCGGCGGCCCCGCGGCCGCACCATTGCGTTGCTGCTGATCGGCGTCGTCCTGCTGGGCAGCGCCGTCTGGTTGGTCTACTTCTCCCAGTTCCTGGTGGCTCGCCGGGTCGCCGTGGCCGGGGAACGACAGCTGCAGTCGGATCAGATCGTGGCCGCGGCACAGGTGCCGATGGGGATCCCACTGGCCCTGCAGGACGTCGACGCCATCGCCCGCCGCGCCACGACACTGCCCGCCGTGCACGCCGCCTCGGTCTCGCGGACGTGGCCGGACACCATCACGGTGACCGTCACGGAGCGTCGCCCGGTGCTCGCGGTGCCGCAGCCGGACGGCTTCGCCCTGGTGGACAACGAGGGTGTCGCGTATGCCGTGAGCGCGACGCTGCCGGCCGGTGTGATGCTGGCCGAGGTGAATCCGTCCGACCGGCTCCTGCTGCAACAGGTCGGCTCGGTGGCGGCGGCCCTGCCCGGGAACCTGAGCCGGAAGGTCACCGCGCTCGCCGCCACCAACACCGAGCAGATCAGTCTCAGACTGAAGTCGGGTGTGACGGTGAACTGGGGCAATGCTGTGGACTCCCCGCTCAAGGCCGATATCGTCGCAGCGCTGCTAAAGAAGAACAGGCGCTCTGCGGCCATCGACGTTTCCAGTCCGCACAATCCGGCGACGCATTAGCGCCGCTGCATCTCGATCCGCAACACCCCGTTCTGTCAAGGTCTACTTGACGTGCAGGGGGGATCGGGCGTGTCGCTCCCGGCCTCGGCGATCAACCTGTGACCATCTCTTAGCCTCGAAGTACGTCGCAAGGTCTCGCCCCGGTCACTGCCACCAACCCTGAGGTGTCACGTGAGGGTTGAGACTTATGCGGCGTACGTCCAGTCATCACTGCGGGAGGGAAGAGGCGCACGGATGGTCTCTGCATCACAGAACTACCTGGCCATCATCAAGGTGGTCGGTGTCGGGGGCGGTGGCGTCAACGCGGTCAACCGGATGATCGAGGCCGGCCTTCGCGGCGTGGAGTTCATCGCCGTGAACACCGACGCGCAGGCGCTCCTGATGAGCGATGCCGACGTCAAGCTCGATATCGGTCGCGACCTGACTCGCGGTCTGGGCGCCGGCGCCGATCCGGACAAGGGTCGGCAGGCGGCGGAGGACCACGCCCAGGACATCGAGGATGCCCTGAAGGGCGCCGACATGGTGTTCGTCACGGCCGGCGAGGGTGGTGGCACCGGCACGGGCGGGGCGCCGGTGGTGGCCAGGATCGCGCGGGCACTCGGGGCGTTGACCATCGGTGTGGTGACGCGGCCGTTCACCTTCGAGGGAAAGCGGCGGGCGACCCAGGCGGAGCTCGGGATCGGGAACCTGCGTGAAGAGGTCGACACGCTGATCGTGATCCCGAACGACAAGCTGCTGCAGATGATCGACCACCAGATCGCCATCCTGGACGCCTTCAAGCAGGCCGACCAGGTGCTGATGCAGGGTGTCTCCGGCATCACCGACCTGATCACCACCCCGGGTCTGATCAACCTCGACTTCGCCGACGTCAAGGCGGTGATGTCCAACGCCGGCTCCGCGCTGATGGGCATCGGCTCGGCACGCGGTGAGGACCGGGCGCGGGCGGCGGCCGAGATGGCTGTGTCCTCACCACTGCTGGAGGCCAGCATCGACGGGGCACATGGCGTACTGCTCTCCATCGCAGGTGGTTCGGACCTGGGCCTGTTCGAGGTGTCTGCTGCGGCGACCCTGATCCAGGGCGCCGCGCACGACGACGCCAACATCATCTTCGGTACCGTGATCGACGACGCGCTGGGCGACGAGGTCCGGGTGACGGTGATCGCCGCCGGGTTCGAGGGCGGCCAGCCGCCGCGGCGGCAGCCGGTGGCCAGCCGGTCGGCCGCGGACGTTCGGCCGCCGCAGCCCAAGCCCGCTCCGGTGGTTGAGCCGCCTGCCACGCCGGCGGCAGAACCGGTGTCGGCTCCGGTGCCGGCGATGGCAGCTCCGGTGCCGGCAAGCTCGTACGCACGGCCGGTGCCGACACCGGCCGGGCGGACCAACGGTCATGTCGACGACGATCTCGACGTGCCCGACTTCCTGAAGTAGCCCGCGCGTGTCGGGCCAGTTGGTCCCGATTCTCCCGGGGTTCGGACGGTAACGTTCGCGGCAGGAGTCTGCTGATCGGGCGCAGTCACGGCACAGAGCGAGGGTAAGAGACATGGCGGAGCGATTGCGGCGGGCGGCCGCGTGGCTGGGCCTGGTCACCGACGACCGTTATGCCGACTACGACGAGCGCGACGAGGCGGACGAGGCGGACGAGGGAATCAACCGGGACGAGCTGCTCGAGCCTGCCGGCCGCGGCGCGAGCGTGACGCCGCTGGAGACCCGGCGCTCGGGTGGCGGGAGCGCTACGGCGACCCTCACGCCACCGGCCGCTCGGCCGCGGGTGGCGGATGTCTCCCGGATCATCACGGTCCATCCGCGCACCTATAACGAGGCCCGCACGATCGGCGAGCACTTCCGCGACGGCGTACCCGTGATCATGAACCTGTCCGAGATGGAGGACGTTGACGCCAAGCGGTTGGTCGACTTCGCCGCGGGCCTGATCTTCGGGTTGCGCGGCACCATCGAGCGGGTCACCAGCAAGGTGTTCCTGCTCTCTCCGCAGAACGTTCAAGTGGCTGCCGAGGACAAGGAACGGATCGCAGGCGGCTTCTTCAATCAGAGCTGACTCCGCTGCCGGACGGGCGGCGGGTGATGAGAGAACGAAAATCGCGCACTCGTTCACCCGGAGTGCGGAGCCGTGCGGCGTGTTGCAGGCCTCGGCCGGATCGAGTGCGCTGTTTCCGTTTCTTGCAGCGGGCCCGATCTGCATCAGGCCGCACTGCTGGCCCTGAGCCATGTTGGGCCACGCGTCGTACGCTTAGGGGGCAGGTGCAGCGACAAGGCCGGGAGCTGAAGGCACGATCGTGTTCTTTCTGGGACAAATCATCGACTGGGTCCTCTGGATCTTCCTGCTCATCCTGTTTGCCCGGATGATCTTGTCCTGGGTTCCCGTGCTGGTCCGTGACTGGGAGCCGCGCGGTCCGATGCTGGTAGTCGCGGAGATCATCTACTCCATTACCGACCCGCCGTTGCGGTTGCTCCGCAAGGTGCTGAAGCCGGTCCGGGTGGGCAACATGATGCTGGATCTGGCCTTCATCGGCCTGGCAATCGGCGTCAGCATTCTGATGCAGATCAATCGAACGATCTTCATGCGCTGAGTGCACCGCTCCGTCCGGGATGGACGTTGGATCCCAGATGATGTGTGCCCGCGAACCAAATTGGGTACGGTAGTCCGGATGGCCGTGGGTTACGCTCCCACCACCAGCTCCGCCGACATACCGAGGTGAATGATGACGCTCTCGCTGGACGATGTGCGCAACAAGCGATTCCGGATGGCCCGCAAGTCGGGCTATGAGGTCTTGGAAGTTGACGAATTCGTCGACGAGGTCGAGGAAAGCTTCGCTCAGCTGATCGAGGAGAACAGCAACCTCAAGCGGCAAGTGGAGTCCCTCAAGGCGGCCCCGCCGGCGCAGGCGGCCGGTCCTGCTCCGCAGCAGGCGCCACAGCCGCAGCAGGCCCAGCAGCCCCGTCCGGTCGAGCCCGGAGCGTTGGTCGTCACCACGGGCAAGGAGGCCAGCGCGGCGGTGGTCCGGCTGGTCGAGATGTCCACGGAGCAGGCCGAGCGGCTGGTTGCGGAAGCCACCGAGGACGCGAACCGAATCCGTGAGGAAGCGAACCGGACCGCGCACCAGGTGACCACGGACGCCCGGACTCGAGCCGAGCGGGTCGAGTCGGAGGCACGGGTCAACGCCGAGCGGGTTCAGGCCGATGCGCTCAGCCGGGCTGAGAAGTTGGATCGTGAGATCGAGGGTCGGCGCGGTGAGATGTTCGGCGACCTGGAGAAGCAGCGGGACGACCTCACCGCGGCCGTCGCTGCACTGCGCAAGTTCGAGGCCGCCTACCGGGCCAACCTGACGAACCATCTGCGCAGCCAGATCGAGTCGCTGGAGACCGGCAGGTCCGAGCCGGTCGACCCACCGGACGTCATCCGCGACCTGCGGACTGTCGACAAGAGCACCAACGGCGCCACGGCCGGCGGAGACTCCGAGTCCGCCCCGGCTCAGGGTGAGCGAGACGACGCTCCCACTCTGGGCGGTGGCGGCAGCCCGACCAGTAACACGCCGCGGCTCGACGCCCTGCTCGGCGACCAGCGCTAGGCCTGCTCCCGGAGCGGTCGGACGACGCCGTCGTCGGCGGCGGCGGCGTTGGCGGTCGTCTGTGGCTTGTGCGGAAGGGCGGTGCTGGGGTCGCAGGATTCAGCCTGCCCGGGAACTCACTGTGGCCTTGTGTGCGGAGAGAGGGCGCCAAGGGCGCGCGAGCGAGGGGATTCACCGGGGTTTCCCTTGCATCATCAGCGCATGACTGCGACCATTTCCAGCCAAGCAATCGAGGCCAGGTCCGCGCGGTCATTTGAAGATTGACCGCAGGCGGCCTACTGTCTCTGCGACACCGATCGGTGTCACCAGCTTTTTACGGCAGAAATGGGGAGCCAATGACGACCGCCAAGGCCAGTGCAGAGGCTTCTCCCGCAGAGAACGGTGAGCATCCGACCACGGTCCGCAAGGTGCCTGCTGACGCGGCGCCGACCGTACACGCTGTGCCGGTCGAGCACACCGAGAAGCCAGCCAAGCCGGTCAACGTGAAGTCACTGCCTGTACGTCCGGGTGAGGAGCCCTGGACCCGTGCCGAGTTGGCCGAGGTCCAGGCTGCGCTCACCGAGGACATTGCCAGGTTCGAGAGCCAGATCGAGGTATCGACCGCTGAGCTCGTCGGCCTGCTTCGTGACGGCAGTGAGGGAGCGGGCCGTGACCCTGCTGACGTGGGGTCGGCCAACTTCGAGCGTGACGCCGAGATGTCGCTGGCCAACAATGCTCGGGAGATGCTGGACCAGTCCCGACTGGCACTACGACACATCGAGCTGGGCACCTACGGCAGCTGCGACAACTGCGGCCAGCCCATCGGAAAGGGCCGGTTGCAGGCGTTCCCGCGGGCCACGCTGTGCGTGACGTGCAAGCAGCGCGAGGAACGTCGGTAGAGCGACGGCTCGACGCGACGCTCGGGTCGTCCCTGCGGTTCCGGGCGATGTGGGCCTGCGTCGCGGTCGTCGGCCTCTCCCTGGATGTCCTCACCAAGGTCATCGCGGTCAGCCGGCTGCAACCGGGTGAACCGGTACGGCTGCTCGGTGGCCTGCTGAGCCTGCGGCTGGTCCGCAACGCGGGCGCGGCCTTCAGCCAGGGTGAGCAGTTCACGATGGTCTTCGCGGCGGCGGCCACTCTGGTGCTGGCGTACGTGGCCTTCCGGCTGGTGCCTCGGTTGGGCCACGCCGGCTGGGCGGTGGCGCTCGGTCTGTTGACCGCCGGCGTAGCCGGCAACCTGGTGGATCGGCTGTTCCGCTCGCCCGGCGTACTGCGGGGACATGTGGTCGACTTCCTCGAGCTGCCGCACTGGCCGGTCTTCAACGTCGCCGACATGTGCATCACCGCGGCGGCCGTGATGGTGATCGTGCTCGCCGTGATCAAGAACGTGGGCGTGGACGGCAGGCGCACGGTTCGTGACTGAAGCGAGGGTCGTGGTGGTCCCCGACGGACTTCACGGCGAACGCGTCGACGCAGCCATCGCCCGGATGCTCGGACTGTCCCGCGGCCGATCCACCGACCTGATCACCGCCGGCCGGGTAAGGCTGGACGGCGGACCGGTGGCCAAGTCGGATCGGGTGCGTTCCGGCGCCCTGCTCGAGGTCGAGCTGGAGGATCGCGCCGCCGGACCAGCTGTCGTGCCTCGTCCGGTGCCCGGGGTCCGGATCATGCACGACGACGATGACATCGTGGTGGTCGACAAGCCGGTCGGAGTGGCCGCCCATCCCAGCCTCGGCTGGGACGGGCCCGATCTGCTGTCCCACCTTGCCGGCGCCGGGTTCCGGATCTCCACCTCCGGAGTGCCGGAGCGACGCGGCATCGTGCAGCGGCTCGATGTCGGCACCTCCGGCCTGATGGTCGTGGCCAAGAGCGAGATCGCGTACACCGTCTTGAAGCGAGCCTTCCGGTCGCGCTCGGTGGACAAGACCTACCACGCCCTGGTGCAGGGCCACCCGGACCCGTTCAGCGGAACCATCGACGCGCCGATCGGGCGGCATCCCGGTGCCGACTACAAGATGGCCGTGATGGCCGGGGGTCGGCCGAGCGTGACCCACTACGACACCCTCGAGGCATTCGTCGGGGCGACGCTGCTGACGGTCAGCCTCGAGACCGGGCGTACCCATCAGATCCGCGTCCACCTGGCCGCGATCAAGCATCCCTGCGTCGGCGACCCGACGTACGGGGCCGACCCGGTCCTGGCCGCCCGGCTGGGGCTCAGCCGGCAGTGGCTGCACGCGGTCGGGCTGCGCTTCACCCACCCGACATCGGGGGAGGAGATGAGCTTCGCGTCGCCCTATCCAGCCGATCTGGAGCAGGCGCTGGAGCTCGTCCGGGCCGGGTCAAGATAGACTGCGGCTGGCCTCCCGCCTCATGGTGGACTTCGCTAGGGTCGAAACCGTGCGTAGAGCCAAGATTGTCTGCACGCTCGGTCCGGCATCGTCCGCACCTGAGCGCCTCGCCGAGCTCGTTGCCGCCGGAATGGATGTGGCCCGGCTCAACATGAGCCACGGCGACTACGCCGATCATGAGGCCAACCTGAACAACGTACGAAAGGCCGCAGAACAAGCCGGCCGGCCGGTCGGTGTGCTCGCCGATCTGCAGGGACCCAAGATCCGTCTCGGCCGGTTCGCCAACGGCCGGGAGACCCTGGCCGAGGGTGCCCGCTTCGCGATCACCGTCGAGGACGTGCCAGGCACCGCCGAACGGTGCTCGACGACGTACAAGGGCCTGTGCGGCGACGTCAGCCCCGGTGACCTGATCTTGATCGACGACGGCCGGATCACGCTGAAGGCCAGCGAGGTCACCGCCACCGACGTGATCACCCAAGTGGTCGTGGGCGGTCCGGTCAGCAACAACAAGGGCATCAACCTGCCCGGCGTGGCCGTCAGCGTGCCCGCGATGAGCGAGAAAGACACCGAGGACCTGCGCTGGGCGCTGCGGCACGGCATCGACATGGTGGCGCTGTCGTTCGTCCGCAGCGCCAAGGACATCGAGCTGGTGCACCAGGTGATGGACGACGAAGGCCGGCGGGTGCCCGTCATCGCCAAGCTGGAGAAGCCCCAGGCGGTGGCCAACCTGGACGAGATCATCGACGCGTTCGATGCATTCATGGTGGCGCGTGGCGATCTCGGGGTGGAGTTGCCGCTGGAGGAGGTGCCGATCGTGCAGAAGCGCATCGTCACTGCGGCGCGGCGCTGGGCCAAGCCGGTCATCGTCGCCACCCAGATGCTCGAGTCCATGATCTCCTCGCCCCGGCCGACCCGCGCAGAGGCATCCGATGTGGCCAATGCGGTGCTGGACGGGGCTGACGCCGTCATGCTGTCCGGCGAGACCAGCGTGGGCGAGTACCCGGTGCTCACCGTGCAGACCATGGCCCGGATCATCCACAACACCGAGTCGCACGGGCTCGACCGGATGCAGGACATCGACTGGGACCCGCACACCACCAGCGGTGTGATCACCAAGGCCGCGGCCGAGGTCGGCCAGCGGATCGGGGCGAAGTTCCTGGTGGCGTTCACCCACTCCGGCGATGCGGCCCGCCGGCTCTCCCGGCTGCGCTCCTCGATTCCGGTGCTGGCCTTCACCCCGATCGAGCAGACCAGAGCCTCACTCACCTTGAACTGGGGTGTCGAGTCCTTCCTTGTCCCGATGGTGGGGCACACCGACGATATGATCCGCCAGGTCGACGCCGCCCTGATCGAGACGGGCCGGATCTCCGAAGGCGAGCGGGTCGTCATTGTCGCCGGCTCCCCACCCGGCGTAGCTGGCCACACCAACATGGTCCGGGTCCGCCGCATCGGCGCCCCACTCTAACTAGCGGTCGAAAACTCGACCAACGGCGACTCTTCACCCGCCGTGGCCGAGATTGAGGTCGAAAAGTCGACCGCTGGCGAGTTCTCATTTGCGACAACTCGGGCAAATTGACCTGTGGATAACGTCGTCGCCGCCTTGTCAGCGGTCCAGAGTCAGTGGTCATGGACAGCCAGATCCAGCCGCTCACCCGCGTCGAGGCTCTGCGCCGGGGTTTCACCGATAAGCAGCTGTCAGGACCAAAGTTCCAGCGGCTCTTCCAGGGCGTGTACCTGCCCGCTGGAGAGAGGGTCTGCGTACTGCAATGGGCCCGCGCGGCGCTGATGATCGCTCCCGACGGCTCCTACGCCAGCCACCACACCGCCGCTGTGCTCTGGGGAGCCGTACCGCCACAGACGGTCGACACGCACATCTGCGTGCCTCAGAGCGATTCGTCGCGATCGGTACGCAAGGGCATCGCCGCTCACCGGGCTGATCCAGACTTCATCCCGGTACGCCACCGGGGTCTGCTGGTCGCCACACCAGCGGCGGTATTCGTTCAGATGGCGGCGGTTGCGCCCAATCTGGTCGACCTCGTCGTACTCGGTGACTCTCTGGCTCGGAGCGGACGGATCACACCAGAGGAACTGATCAAGGTCGCTGACGGCTGGGACGGCAAGGGCGCTCGGCGGGCCCGCCGCGCGGCACGTCTGGTTCGCAGCGATGTCGACTCGCCGATGGAGTCCCGATTGCGAATGTTCATCGTGCTCGCCGGCTTCCCCGAACCTGACGTCAACGTGATCATCCGGCACGAGAACGGTGACTGGGACATCCGGCTCGACCTCTGTTATCCGCACCTGAAGCTGGTCATCGAGTACGACGGTTGGCACCATCTCATGGAGAAGAAGCAGTGGGGCCGAGACCTCAAACGTCGGGAGTGGCTGGAGAGTAAGGGCTGGCGGATCGTTGTGATCAACTCAGACGCGTTCTACAACGAACCGTTGCAGACGCTCCGCCGCATCCGTGAGACCATGCTCGGCCGGGGTGAGCGCCGGTTGCCGCTGCGGCCTACAGCGGCGTGGACTCGGCAGTTCCTCAAGTCGTCTTCCTGACAGAAGTCGCCATTGGTCGACTTCTCGACCCAGAACAGGCTCGGGGAGGGTGAAACGTCGCCATTGGTGGACTTTCTCCGGGTTAGGGAGTCCGAGTACCGCAGAGTCGAGTGCCGGAGAGGGGAGTCGAACCCCTATGTCCTTGCGGACAGACGGGTTTGAGCCGTCCGCGTATACCATTCCGCCACCCCGGCCAGGGCACTGAGTACCGTCGCGAGCAACCCCGCCACGGGCCCGGAACAGTCTGCCATACCACCGCTGACGGGCCGCTCGGAGACGACGCGGCGCCGTAACACGATCTCGCTACAGTGTCCGGTGTGACCGCAGAAGACACCCAGCCGAGGACCGGCGGGAAGACCCGTGTCGTCCTGGCCGAGGACGAGGTGCTGATCCGTCTTGATCTTGCCGAGATGCTCACCGAGGAGGGGTACGAGGTGGTCGGCCAGGCCGGCGACGGAGAGGCCGCCGTCGATCTGACCACCGAGCTGCAGCCCGATCTTGTCGTCATGGACGTGAAGATGCCGAAGCTCGACGGCATCAGTGCCGCCGAACGGATAGCCAAGGATCGGATCGCGCCCGTGGTGATGCTGACGGCGTTCAGCCAGCGTGAGCTGGTGGATCGGGCGAGCCAGGCAGGTGCGATGGCGTACGTGGTCAAGCCGTTCGGCAAGGCCGACCTCATTCCAGCGATAGAGGTGGCCCGGGCCCGGTTCGCCGAGATCCAGGCCGTCGAGGCGGAGGTGAGCGACCTCACCGAGCGGCTGGAGTCCCGCAAGGCGGTCGACCGTGCCAAGGGCATGCTGCAGACCGGGCTTGGACTGACCGAGCCTGAGGCGTTCCGCTGGATCCAGAAGACCGCGATGGACCTCCGCAAGTCCATGCGCGAGGTCGCCGAGGGAGTCATCGAGCACGGGTCCAGCGGGAAGAAGTAGCTCGGGCCCGAGCGACGCGATCTCCGCGCACTGTCGGGAGCGCCGTACATAATCTGAAGAATGCGAGTGGAGCTGGGCCTGGCCGGAGCGGGTATCCGCCACCGACCGCTGCCGTGGCTCCTGCTGTGCCTCGGTGTCGCGCTGGCGGTCGGTTTCCCGGTTTTCGCCGCGGGCCTGCGCCAGGAGTCCGGCGGCGCCGCGGTGACCGGCACTCTCGACTCCCTCCCCTCGGACGAGCGGACCGTGCTCGCCAACACCTACCGGAACCTCAGCGGAGACTCCGCCGCCCGTTTGGACCGCACGATTCGGGACGGCCTGACCGGCGCCGGCGTGACGTCGGTGGCCCGGGCTCTGGTGTTCAAGCCGATCTCGATCGCGAGCACCGTCGTCAGCCTGGCCGCCCTCGACCAGATCGACAGCCGAGTGAGGCTGACGTCGGGCCGGTTGCCAAGCGTCTGTACGCCAACCCGGTGCGAAGTAGTCTCGATCAAGTTACCCGGCGTCACGGCGACGTTCGACGGCGCGGCGCGGGCGCAGCGTGAGCTGGGCATCGTCGTCACCGGCACCGCTGAGCTGACCGACCATCGACTGGTTGGCGTCGGGCTGATCGAGGCCAACCGACCGCTGCTCCTGAGCGGATCGCCGGACGGGATCGCCAACCTCACTTCGCTGCAGCTGTTCGGCCGTACCCTCGCCTGGTTCGGGACGCTGGACGCTCGGACGATCGCAGCGACCGGCGTGGACCGGTACTCCTCCGCGCTCAGCGCGCTCGCGGACGACGTCAACCTCGCGGGCGACGGACCGCTGTCGGTCATCTGGCCCGCTGACGCCGTCGCCGCCGCCGAGGCCCGTGCCGCAGCATCGGCGGACCGGTTCGCCGTGCTGGGCGCCGGTGCCGGAGCTCTGCAGCTCGGACTGTGCCTGGTGGTCGCAGCCTGGCTGCGCCGGCGCCAGCAGCTCGTCGGTGTGCTGCTCGTCCGGCGTGGTGCGAGCTCGGCGCAGATCACCGCGGTGACGCTGCTGCAAGCGATCCCCTCGGTGCTGCTCGGCGTCCTGGTCGGCACCGGAGTCGGCGCGCTGATGGTCGCACTTCGCGCGTCGGGCTCGGAAACAGGAGCTGGAACGGCTGCGGCGATATCTGCGGTGATGTCGGCCGTACCGGTCCTCTCCGCCCTGGCGGTGCTTGCCGTGGTCGGCATTACCGCGGTCGCGCGCTGGCCGGCCACCGGCACCGAAGTCGCCCGATACGTCACCGTGTTCGCGCTCGTTGCCTCGGCGCTGCTCCCCTTCCTGGTACTCAGCGGAGAAGTCGGCGGCCCCTTCTCTTCATCGGCAAGCGCGCCGGCCGGTACGGTGCCGCCCGGCACGTTGCCGACCCTCGCGGTCATCGCTTCCGTCGTGGCCATCGGATTGCTCACAGCTCTGGTCTGGCCCTATCTGATGACCATCGGCCGCCGCGGGCCGCGGATCCTGACCGCGGCCACCAGCACCCGAATCATTGCCAGGCGCCGGCCTCTGCTCCCCATGATCACGGCGGGGTTCTTGGCCGCGTCCTGCTGCCTGCTGGTCTTCACCGCCGGCTACCGGGAGAGTCTGCGACAGTCCGGGGAGGATCAAGCGGCCTACCGGGTTCCGCTCGACGTCTCCGTCACTGCGAGTGCCCGGATCGCCGCCCCGCTGGAGGCTCTGGACGGCGACCGGCTGCGCAAGGCTGCGCCGGGGACTGTGCTGCGGCCCGTCGTCACCTCCCCGGTGACCGCGTTCGGCGGCACTCCGCGGGCGCTCGTGGTGCCGCTCACCGGAGTTGATCGGGAGGCGCTGACCGAGATGCACGAGTTCCGGTCGGTGACCGGCGCCTCGGTCACGGCCGGCGCACTCGCTCAGCAGCTGAGCGAGGACCGGCCGCCGGACCCCGCCGCGCCCGTCATTCCCGCCGGAGCGCAGCGAATCACCCTCACTGCCCAGGGCTTCAACGCCGACATCACGCTGGGCCTCTGGCTCACAACCGCCGATGGGAGGCAGCAGCAGGTCCGCTTAGCCGGCTCGGGTCCGGAGCTCACCGCGGAGCTGCCCGGCGGCGAGGCACTTCTCGTGCAGGGTCTGGAGATCGCGGAGTCGGAGATCCGGCTCACCCGCCGTGAGCACGCGGCGGGCGAGGGCCAGTCGGATCATCAAGTCACCGCCGGCCGGTTGCGGATCAGCCAGTTGCGGATCGATGGCCACCCAGCCAGCTGGGACTGGTCGGGGTGGGGGAGCAGCGAGGCGAGCGTCGAGACCCAACCGGCTTCCGCGAACGTCGCGTACCGGTTCGGTGACGCCCGGATCGTCCTCACTCCCGGGTTCGTCACGCCGGAGAGCCGGCCGCCGCTCGCCGTCGCCGTCGACCCGGACACGGCTGCGCGGGCCAGCGCGTCCGGGCGCATGGTGCTGACCGTCAACGGCCAGAGCGTTCCCGCTCAGATCGTCGCGGTGCTGCCCCGGTTCCCGGTCGGCAGCCAGCACTTCATCGTCGCCGACCGCCCCACCGTCGTGTCCCTGCTCAACCAGGTCGCACCGGGCACCGCGTTCGTCAGCCGGGTGTGGATCGCCGTCCCCGAGGAAAGCGTGACAACGGTCCGCAACGCACTCGAGTCCTCGCCGGCCTCGGCGGCGACGCTGTCGTTCCGAGCAGACCTGGCCCGAGCGATCATCGGTGATCCGGTCGCCACACGTTCCATCCTGTTGCTGGTGGTCGCGGGAGCGGTCGCCTTGGGGATGGCCATGGTCGCCGCCGGAACCGCGGTCCGGGCCGACGTCGAGGAGTCGCAGGTCGACCAGCTCGCCCTGGAGCTCGACGGCGTGACGCCGGCCGGTCTACGGTCCCGGCTGCTCCGGCGGGGCATGCTGATTGCCGTCGTCGGCGTGCCGATCGGGCTGACCGGTGGTCTGCTGTTGACCGTCCTAGCGGTACGCCTGCTGCTGACGGGCCCCGGGGGAGAGGTGGTCGTGCCACCACTGCGGCCTGTGCTCGACGGCCTGCCGGTGCTCCTCGTGGCCGGAACGGCCGCAGTCGGCGTGGTGGCGGCGTCGCTGGTCGCCGCGACAACGGCGTTCCGGGAGGCTTGGCCGCCGCTGACCGACCTGGAGCTGCCCTGATGAGGTTCGTCGTCGAAGTGCGGGACGTCTTCGTCGCCTACCGGGGCGCCGCCGGCTCGGTGATGGCCCTGCGCGGCTCCGATCTCACCCTCGCGGTCGGCGAGCGGCTTCTCGTGCAGGGGCCCAACGGATCCGGGAAGTCGACCCTGCTCCGGGTCATCACCGGAGAGCAGCCCGTCGTGGCCGGCGCCGTCGTGGTCTCGGGCATCCCCTTGCACGAGCTGACCACCGGTCAACGTCGTGAGTGGCGCGCCCGCTCCGTCGGATTCGTCGACCAGTTCGCCAGTCGCGGCCTGCTGCCCGAGCTGTCGGTGGCACAGAACGTCGCACTGCAGCTCCGCCTGACAGGGGTGCGCCAGGCGGAGGCGGAGCGGCGCGCTCGCGTCACCTGCGAGCGGTTGGGCGTCGACCGCCTGCTGGATCGTCCCGTGCCCGAGCTGTCGGGAGGCGAGGCACAGCGGGTGGCGGTCTGCGCTGCTGTCGCGCACGAACCGCAGCTGCTGCTCGCCGACGAGCCGACGGGTGAGCTGGACGAGCAGTCGGCCGGCGAGGTCTACGACCTGCTCGCCCGCATCGCGGCCGACGGCACTGGCGTCATCCTGGTCAGCCACGATCCGCGGGCGGTGGCTTTCACAGACCGGGCGGTACGGATCCGGGATGGACGGGCGGCCGAACAGTGGCGGCCGGGCTCAGCGACTGTCGAACAGCTGCCGGACAGCCGAGGGTGGGTCCGGGTGCCGCGCGAGCGACTGCCCGAGCTCGATCCGGTCCCCCCTCTCGAGGCGCACCGTACCGAGGATGGTCTGCTGCTCACTCCCCGAGCTCCGGCTGACGGGGGTACCCCAGGGGGAGGCGGAGCGGCGGGCGCGGGCCACCTGCGCCCGGTTGGAGGTCGATCGCCTGCTGGACCGTCCAGTGGCACAGCTGTCAGGGGGTGAGGCGCAGCGCGTGGCGGTCTGCGCCGCCGTCGCCCACGAACCGCGGCTGCTCCTCGCCGACGAGCCGACGGGTGAGCTCGACGAGCGGTCGGCCGGTGAGGTCTATGACCTGCTCGCCCGGATCGCGGCCGACGGCACCGGCGTCATCCTGGTCAGCCACGACCCGCGCGCGGTCGCCTCCACCGACCGGGCGGTACGGATCCGGGACGGACGGGCTGCCGAACAGTGGCGGCCGAACTCCGCGGTGGTAGAGCAGCTGCCGGACAGCCGAGGGTGGGTTCGGGTGCCGCGCGAGCGACTGCCCGAGCTCGACCCCGTTCCGCCTCTGGAGGCGCACCGTACCGAAGGCGGTCTGCTGCTCACCCCTCGGGCTCCGGCCGAAACCGTGCCCGAGCTGCCGTCATGGTCTCCGCCGGCAGCCAAGTACCCGCCCGACGAGGTGCTCGCGACAGTGACTGGTCTGTCGGCGGGCTACGGCGACCGGACGGTGTTCGACGGACTCGACGTCCTGCTGCGGTCCGGTGCCTGGACAGCTGTCGTCGGTCCGTCCGGCTCGGGCAAGTCGACCCTGATCT
>JBKPNA010000246.1:0-2331 GCA_046765695.1 Actinomycetota bacterium
GGCCTTTCTGGTTCGGCCGGTCACGGGCGCACCAAGGTGTCAGCCATCCTCCGAAGATGCATCCGCCCTACCATGCAGGAAATGCTAGTGAGATGCACGACAGGGTAACCCTGACCGCCGGACTCTCCTCTGCGCAAAGTCGCGGCGCTGGTACACGTCACCGTTCATCGTGTCGGGCCAGGACGTCCGCGGTGAGCACGACGGCGGCGGCTGTCCAGGTGAGCGGGGCAACCGAGGCCGGGCTGCCATCGGCCAGCACCTTTTCCGGAAAGGACCCGGCCGGCGTACGGTGCCGGCCCAGCCAACCCAGCCAACCCTCGGCCTGCTCGGTGTCGCCCAGCGCCGCCGCGGTCAGCGCGTAGGTCGCCGTGGCGTTGGTCCAGCTGATCCCGTCCCGGCGCCAGGAACCACCGGGAGCAAGCCCGCCGGCTGGGCGGGACATCGCAGGAGCCGCTTGCCGCCAGGCCGTGACCACAGAGCGATCCACCTGAGCTGTGAAAGGTGGCAGCAGGAAGCTCACCCCCAGGTCCACGCTGCCGGCTGGGCCACCCGGGTGCCGGGGAAAACCGGCTGTGCCGAAGCTCTGCAGGATGACAGACCGGAGCCGGGCCGCGGCTGCAGCGGACCTGCCTCGTGCCTCCTGCTCGCCGATCACCGCATACAGCTCGGTCGCGGACTCCAGCCCGGCCGCGATCAGCGCCGCCGTCGCGGCGGTCGGCCGGCGTTCGGGCACCTCCCAGTAGTCGGCCGAGACCGGCAGCGGCGTACGCGGATTGTCGATCATCGCCTGGGCGGCGGCACTCGACCGGTCGAGTAGCGACCGGTAGCGCCGGACGAATCCCGGCCGGTCGGTTTCCAGCAGCGTCTCTGCCACTTCGGCCAGCGCCCACAGTGCCCAGCCGACGCCGTCCAGCTGCACACCGCGATCGTCGGGTACGCCGCCGGTGTCAGGTGAGTACCGGGCGGCGAAAATACCGGAGCTGGGCTGCACCCGCCGTAAGAAGTCCAAGATCGCCTCGGCGTCGGCTCGATGCCCGGTCCGCGCCAGAGCCGCGGCCGCCAGGGCCGAGTCCCGGGGCCACACGTTGCGCCAGGCTGGGCTCCATCCGGCAACCGGAACGCCGTACGCCCGGCTGAGCACGTGCAGGTCCAGCAGCGCAGCAGTCACCAGCTCCGAGTCGACGCCGCTGATCGCGGGAACCGTCCCGGCCGCCAGCCACGCCCGCTCCGCGGCCACCAGCCGGTCGGCGTCGGGGCTCGAGGCCAGCACTCGGGTGCCCGGCACGAGCTGCGCGGCGGTCGCCTCGACCACCTGACCGCCAGGGCCGAGCGCGACGGTGTCGGCGTACAGCGGCACCCAGGCTGGCCGGTTGCGGCTGGCGACGTAGCCCGCCCCGGCCAGACCGCTGACCAGAAGCAGCGAGATGCCAGCGGCCAGCACCGAGCGGGAAACGCGACGGAGGTCGGGCAGTACAGCTCCGTGCGGCGCAGTTGCCACCGACATGGCCGCAGCCTAAGTCCTCTCGGCGCCGCTCGACAGTGCGGTTGGGGCGACTGAGAGGTTCCGAGCGTGACCTCTAGTTGCGGGCGTAAGCGGTGACCCCTAGATTTCTCGGGTTGGCAACCGTGCCGGCCTGTCCAAGGAGCCTCCCGCCATGGCTGCACCCAGTCCGGGTTACTCGATCACTGTGCGCGTCGAGGCGCCCACCGATCCCGCCGCGACAGCCCGGCTGTCCAGCGTGGTCGCGGAGGCGGGTGGCGCCATCACGGCGCTGGACGTGGCCGAGTCGCACCCGAACATGCTGGTCGTCGACGTGTCGTGCAACGCCAGCGACGTCGCGCACTCGGAGTCGATCACCAAGGCGATCGCGGCGATGGAGGGCTTCAACGTCCGCAAGGTGTCGGACCGCACGTTCCTGCTGCATCTGGGCGGCAAGATCGAAGTCACGCCCAAGGTGGCGCTGAAGCACCGCGACGATCTGTCCCGGGCGTACACGCCAGGGGTGGCCCGGGTGAGTCTGGCGATCGCGGAGAACCCGGCCGACGCGCGGCGGCTGACGATCAAGCGGAACACCGTCGCGGTCGTCACCGACGGGTCGGCGGTGCTGGGACTGGGCAACATCGGTCCGGCGGCGGCGCTGCCGGTGATGGAGGGCAAGGCGGCGCTGTTCAAGAGGTTCGCCGGGGTGGATGCCTGGCCGGTCTGCCTGGACACCCAGGACTCGGACAAGATCGTGGAGATCGTCAAGGCGATCGCGCCGGTCTATGGCGGGGTGAACCTGGAGGACATCTCGGCGCCGCGGTGTTTCGAGATCGAGGAACGGCTGCGCG
>JBKPNA010000247.1:0-3837 GCA_046765695.1 Actinomycetota bacterium
ACCGGACACAGCTGGGGTTACGAGGTCCGGCACCGGATCCTCGACCCGCTGGGACTTCGCGACACCTACGTGGCCAGTTTCGAGGCCGCCCGCCGGCCACCGATCGCCGGATACTTCGACCTGAAGAACGACGGCAAGTTCGACAACGTCGAGACCGGCAAACCGTGGACCTCACTGGAGACCTCGGACGGTGCGGCAGGCTGCATCGTGTCCACGGGGCCGGATCTGCTGGCGTTCGGGCAGGCGCTGTTCCACGGGCGGTTGCTGTCGGCAAAGACGATGCGAGCCATGACGGCCGAGGGGCCCTTCCACCCGCGCTTCACCAATTCCGGACTGGGCCTGGAGATCGCGCGACCCGACTACCGGACGACGATCTGGGGGCATGGTGGCTACCTCCCCGGGTTCCGATCGAGCCTGTGGTACGTGCCGTCCCGGGACGCGGTCATCGTCGTGCTCGCCAACGACGCACGTGCCGAACCGCGGGACCTCGCCGAGCTCGCCATGCGACGGCTGCCCGTGCGCTAGTCGTGACGATGGTCGGCGACCCTCGTGCCTCGAAGCCGGGGCACTAGGGTCGCCGGTATGCCCGTTGACGATGCGATCGACGTCGCCGAGCTGCGGCGGGAGCTGATCCGCACCTCCAGCCTGTGGCAGCAGATCGATCTCGTCCCCGAGACCGGCTCAACCAACGCCGACCTGGCCGCGGCCGCCCGGGCCGGGGCCCAACCGGGCACGGTGCTGATCACCGACTACCAGTCGGCCGGCCGGGGACGGCTTGGCCGGACCTGGACTGCCCCGCCCGGGACCAGCATCGCCATGTCAGTGCTGGTCCAGCCCGCCGGCGTCGAGTCGCCACGCTGGACCTGGCTTCCGCTGCTGGCCGGCATCGCGGTCGCCGACGGTGTGCGCGTGGCGGCCGGCCTGCCCGCGGTGCTCAAGTGGCCGAACGACGTGATGGTCGGTGGCCGCAAGCTCGCCGGCATCCTGGCCGAACGGCTGGAGACGCCGACCGGTCCCGCCTGTGTGATCGGGATGGGGATCAACGTGGGGCTGCAGGAAGCCGACCTGCCGACCGAGACTGCCACCTCGCTGGCCATCGCCGCAGCCGAGGCCGGGTCAGCAGCTCCGGCGCGCACCGCCGTGATCGCCGCGGTGCTGGCCGAGCTGGAGCTGCTGGTCCGCCGCTGGGAGGTAACCGGCGACGACGCCGCGGCGATCCGGGGGTACGTCGAGCGGTGCGACACCATTGGGCGCCGGGTCCGGGTGGAGCTAGGCCGGCGCACCGTCGAAGGTATGGCGGAGGCGGTGGACGCAGAGGGCCGGCTGGTGGTCCGCACCGACGCGGGCCGCGAGGTTCTCGGCGTCGGCGACGTGGTGCACGTACGCTGACTCGCGTGGGCCTACCGGCCAGGCTGCTCGGCGCCGACGAGCATGTGGTCATCCACACCCGTACGCATGCCAAGGCGCTGATCCTGCCTGCCCTCGCCCTGATCCTGATCGGCGGTGCGGTCGGCGTCGGCCTGGCCGTGCTGCCGGCGGAAGCCCGCCCGATCGGCTCGATTGCCGTCCTTGCCATCGGTCTCATCCTCCTGCTGTGGTGGGTCGTGGTGCCCTACCTGCGCTGGTGGACCACGACGTACACGGTCACCAACCGGCGGCTGATCACCCGCTCTGGCATCCTGAACAAGACCGGCACCGACCTGCCCCTGCACCGGATCAACGAGGTGGCCAGTGAGCGCAGCCTGCTGGACCGGATGCTCGGCTGCGGCACCCTGAACATCGCGACCGCCGCCGAGGACGGGATGGTCGTGCTGGCCGACGTGCCCGACGTCGAGCACGTGCACACCGAGATCAGCGACCTGCTGTTCGGGACCGATCCGCGCGGCGGCCGACCTTCGCCAGGATGACCGTCCGCGTCGAGCGGCCCGGTCCCCACGTGGCCGAATTGGTCATGGACCGGCCGGAGGCGTTGAACGCCTTGTCCACCGATCAGGCCCGCCGCCTTGCGGAGGCGGTCGGGGAGGCGGCCGCCGACCGGCAGGTGAGCGCGGTGGTGCTGTCCTCCGCGCTGTCGCAGGCCTTCTGCGTGGGGGCCGACCTGAAGGAACGAGGCCGGCTGGATGACGACCAGCTGCGGGCCCAGCGGGAGGTGTTCGTCGAAGCCTTCGGCGCCGTGCTGGGGATCGAGGTGCCGACGATCGCGGCGGTGGACGGTTACGCGCTCGGCGGCGGCTGTGAGTTGGCGCTGTGCTGTGACCTGATAGTGGCTTCGGACGGCGCGACCTTCGGGTTGCCCGAGGTGGGATTGGGACTGGTGCCCGGCGGTGGCGGCACCCAGCTGCTGTCCCGCCGGGTGGGGCTGAACCGGGCGCTTGACGTGATCCTCACCGGCCGCCGGCTGTCAGCCGCCGATGCGCTGCACTACGGGCTGGCGGACCGCGGCGTATCGGCGGGCTCGGCGCGTACGGCCGCCCGGCGGCTGGCGGCAGAGATCGCGGCGCAGTCCCCGGTCAGCCTGCGCGCGGCCAAGCGTGCGGTCCGGCGGGGCTTCGACGCCGACCTGGCCGCGGGTCTGGAGCTCGAGGATCAGGCATGGCGGGAGGCCGCGTTCTCGGCCGACCGCCGCGAGGGCGTGGCCGCGTTCAACGAGCGGCGGGAGCCGCGCTGGCCGTCATTGGGGATGAGCGATGACTGAACATCCGGCCCGGTTGCCCCAGCCGGTCGAGCTGCCGGTCGACGAGCGGGACAGCGCACTGCCGCTGCGTGACCAGCTGGTCCGGTTCGTGATCACCGGGGGACTCTCCGCCGTTGTCGACTTCGGGCTACTCGTGATCTTGATGGCACTGGGTCTGGGGCACACCGCTGCCAAGGCGATCTCCTTCGTGGCGGGCACCACGACCGCGTACCTGATCAACCGGCGCTGGACCTTCCGGGCCGCCCCTTCGACCCGGCGCTTCCTGGCCGTGGTGATCCTCTACGGGCTGACCTTCGCGCTGCAGGTTGGGCTGTTCAGCGTGCTGTTCGTCTGGCTCACCGCCCAGGGCCTGAGCCGGCTTCCGGTCCAGGTGATCGCCTTCGTGATTGCGCAGGGCGTGGCCACCACGGTGAACTTCGTCGTGCAGCGGTCGGTGATTTTCCGGCTGCGATAGCGGCGCGCTCCCGCGTGTTGTTGCGCGCGCCGGCGGGGGTCCAAGGGGGTCGTCCCCCTTGCTCAAACCACGGCGCGCTCCCGCGTGTTGTTGCGCGCGCCGGCGGGGGTCCAAGGGGGTCGTCCCCCTTGCCGCTGTGTACTCTGCCGCGGTGAACAGCGGGCGGCCATTTACGGTCGGCATCATCGGCGGCGGGCAGCTCGCCCGGATGATGTACGCCGCGTCCATCGGGCTGGGCGTCCGGGTCCGGCTGCTGGCCGAGGGACCCGACGTGTCCGCGGCGACCGTGGTCCACGACGTCACCGTCGGTGACTACACCGACGCCGAGACCGTACGCGCCTTCGCCGCCGGCTGCGATGTGGTCACCTTCGACCACGAGCACGTGCCGACCGGGTTGCTGCGGGACCTGGAGGCGGCCGGGGTCGCCGTATGCCCCGGGCCGGCTGCCCTGGTGCACGCGCAGGACAAGGTGATCATGCGGGACCGGCTCACCGCACTGGGATCGCCCTGTCCGGCCTACCGGGTGGTCACCGATGCCGGCTCACTGATCGATTTCGCGGAGGATCAGGGCTGGCCGGTGATCGCCAAGACCTCTCGTGGCGGCTACGACGGCAAGGGGGTGTGGAAGATCGAGAGTCCGGCGGGCGCCACGGCGCCCTTCGCGGGCTTGGCCGACGGGGTGCAGGTG
>JBKPNA010000248.1:0-7304 GCA_046765695.1 Actinomycetota bacterium
CAGCCAGACCTCAGTGTTCGGACTGACCTCGGCAGGTGTCACGCCGGCCAGCACGTCGGTGTTGTAGTGCGGGCCGGCAGCGTTGGGATCGCCGGCGATGCAGGGACCGGTGTGCAGGTGAGCTCCGTACGTCTGGCCTGCGGCCGCCGGGTCAACGCCGCGGACCCGGAGTGCGAAGTAGCTCGAATGCCGCAGGCCCAGCATGATCACCTTGGCTGACGCGTGGTCGAAGGGGGAGGTGACGGTGGGTTGCAGGTCCCGGAGCGGTCCCGCGTTGTAGCTGACGCTGAAGCGACCAGCAGTTCCCCCGATGCCCGAATTCGGCGCCGAGCCCACGTCAGGTGGATCGGCGAGGGCGGTTGCCGGGGTGAGCAGAAGGGCGGCAGTGGCGACCGTGGTCACTGCGGCCGTGCGCGCAGGGTGCATGATGACATCCTTCGGCTCGGGAAAGTATTAAGAATGACACCGGTCTGCTGGCCGGGCCACCCCATGGCGGGATATCTCAGTCCGTGGCAGCTAGTGGCGTGTCGGCCAGGTTCCTTGCCGTTTGGCGGCGTTCAGGTGCGTGCATCGCAAGGCCGACGAGGGAGGGATACCGGGTTGTATCTCGACCGAGGAGAACGCCGCGAGGTGCGGGCCTGGGCGTCGCGAAACCGCAAGAGATCTGGCCGACACGTCACTAACTGGCCCAGTGGCCGGTGAAGAACAGCCAGCTCCACCACAGCATCAGGATGATCTCTGCACCGAACGCGACGCCGATCAGCACTCGGTGGGCGACGCGGGTCATCTCGCCACGCGGCCGCCAGCTCACCCAGCGGCCCAGCATGATCCACAGCGGGAACCAGAGCAGAGTGGCTCGGTTGACCGAGAAGAACCAGTAGGACAGGGAGAAGGCCAGGACCTGGACGCCGACCCAGCTGGCCTCGCCCCACAGCGCCGGCTCAGCCCGGCGGCGGGACCGGATGCTCACGGTCACGCACCAGGCCACCACGCCGAGCCCGACTGCCATGGACACCATCTCGCCCCGGAACACGGCGGCCCACCAGGGATGATCGGCGTACGCCCCGGGCAGGATGGCCGGGATGGTGTTGCGGAACGACTGCCAGGGCCAGGTCAGTTCGCGCACCCAGCCGGTCTTCTGCGCGGAGTACCAGGCGGTCCAGCTGCCGGTGAGCAGGTAGAGGTAGCCGACGAAGGCCGCGATCACGCCGAGCGGGAGCAGCATCCGGGCGGCCCGAGTGACCTTGGTGAGGCCGTCGGCCCGGCTGGTGAGGATCATGACGAGCAGGGCACCGACCAGGAACAGCCCCGAAACCCGCAGTGTGCAGGCCAGCCCCGCCAATACGGCCGCCGGCCACCACCGGTCGGCGCGGGCTCGTTCCCAGGCCCAGAAGGCGGCCGCGCAGAACAGCGACTCGGTGTAGGGGACGGTGGTGAACACCGCGGTCGGCGCGAACAGCCACGCCACGGCTGCCCAGGGCCCACCCAGCCGGAGCAGTGCCGCAGCGGCCACCGCGGAACCTGCCAGCGAGACCAGAACCCCTGTCAGCGCGATCGGGATGCCGGCGCTGAGACCGAGGGACAGGACGGCAGGCAGCCCCGGGAAGAACGCCATCAAGATGCCGTCCGGCTCACCGAAGTAGCCGTGCGTGGCCAGGTTCTCGAAGTGCCGGGCATCCCAGTTCATCACCATCTCGCCCAGCGGGCGCTGCTCCAGCACGGCCAGCAGCAGGGCCACGAGTGCGATCAACCCCCGGCTGGCCAGCCAGGCCTGGATCACGACGCGCCCACCCGCCGACTTGTCGGAAACTGAGCGAGCTCTAGCCCGCTCGGATTCCGACAACTCCCCCGGGCGGACGGTCCGGAGTGTCATACGAGGACTCGACTTGGCAGGTGAGGCGTACGCCGCCGAGAGCTCGGCCACCAGCTGACATCGGGTGCTCCGTCCAGCACCCCGCCGGTCGGGTCGTCCACGCCGCCGGCGCGTACGGGGTCGTGCTCGGGCATCAGCATGTCGCGGATGACCAGGACCGCCACCCAGCTCTGGGTGAACATCCGGATGATCACCGCCAGCCAGTAGATCCGGTCGGCCGAGCTGTCTCCTGGTGCGAGGAAACCGCCCAGGTGCCACCAGATCGCCACGAAATAGGTCAGCTCGCCGGCGGTGAAGACCAGCCAGTCCCGCCAGCGGGGACGGGCCAGGATCACGAACGGCAGCAGCCAGAGCACATACTGCGGCGAGTAGACCTTGTTGGTCAGCAGGAAGGCCACGAGCACCAGGAAGGCCACGGCGCCGAACCGGGGCCGCCGCGGCGCAACCACGATCAACGCCGCGATGACCAGGCAGCCGAATGCGAAGAGCCCGGCGCTGACCACGTTGAGTTGCGACACCGGATGGCCGGCCAGCGCGAAGACGTACCAGATCGAGCCGAAGTCCCCGTCGCGCTCGGAGTTGTACTGCCAGAAGCTCCGCCAGGCGTCGGGAGCGAGCCACAGCACGGGGATGTTCACCAGGCCCCAGGTGACAACGCAGGTGGACAGAGTGTTGAAGAAGTCCGCCAGCCGTCGGGAGCGGAGGCAGAGCAGAAAGAGCGGCCCCAGCAGCACCACAGGGTAGAGCTTGGCCGCGATCCCCAGTCCCAGCAGAACCCCGGCAAGCCCCGGCCGGCGGGCGGCCCAGGCCAGCATCGCGCACGCGGTCAGCGCCACCGGCAGCATGTCCCAGTTGATCAAGGCGGCGGCCGCGACACAGGGTGAGGCGGCCAGCATCATGCCATCCCACGGGCGGGTCGGGACCGTCCGGACCTGCGCCCAGACGGCGACCAGGAACAGCCAGCCGAGCAGCACCGTGTTGACGTCGACGAACACCAGCGTGGAGTGAGCCTGCTGCGCGGGAGTGAGGTCGGTGCCCTGGAGGCCGCCGAGCAGCCGGGTGAGGATCCGCTCCAGCTCCAGGAAGTACCCGGTGAGCACCGGATACTCCAGCACCGGGTAGTCGCCGAAGTCCAGGTACGGGGTGTTGCCCTGCATCAGCCCCCGACCCGGGTAGAGCAGCGGGATGTCTGAGTAGCACAAGTTCTTGAAGTAGTCGCCCCCGTAGCGGCACGGCAGCCGGAACACCACGCCAGCCAGGTAGACCAGGGTGCCGGTGAGCAGAGCGACCCGAAGCGGGTTCCACCACCGACCGCCGACGGCTGCGTGCCGCCCGAGCGGCCCGCCGAACCGTTGGCTGACGGTGGCGACGAAGCCGTCAGTCACCGACGGCGTGGCCATTACCGATTGCCGCGGCCGCGCCCGGTCGCCGTGCCGGATGGTTGCGGGTTGGGTCTGGGTTTCTTTGTGCTGGTGGGCTCGCTCGTCGGCGTCGTGGACTTCGTGGTTGCCGGCGCGGTGCTGGACTTCTCGTCGGTGGGCTTCGTCGTTGCCGTCTTGGTGGCGGTCGGCGTACGCGTCGGCTCCGCTGTGTCGGTCGGCTCCGCCTTCCGGGTCGGCTCGGTGCTCGGCTCGGCTTGCTCCGTGGACTCCCGAGCGCCGTCGGAGTTCACGTAGGCCGGCTCCGGGAAGTCCTCGACCGGCTGCCCATCCGTCGCGACAGCCATGTAGTCTGCCCAGGTCAGCGCCGGATAGGTGCCGCCGAAGAAGGTGCTGTCACCGGGCCGGGCGAACGGGTCCAGGTCGTCGTTGCCACCGTTCCCCGCGACGTACATCACTGCGGTCGAAACCTGCTTGGTGTAGCCGACGAACCAGGACGACACGATGTCATCCTCCCGGTCCTTGGTGCCCGTCTTGCCCGCCACCGGGCGGTGCAGCTCCTGGGCTGCCCTACCGGTGCCGCCGTCGACCACGCTGGTCAGCGCGTATGTGACGTCGGCGGCGATGTCCGAGCTGACCGCACGCTTCTCGGTGGGGCGGGCCTTGTAGAGCACCTTGCCGTCGGCGTCGCGAACCTCCTTGACCACGTGCGGTGCGACGGCAACGCCGTCGTTGGCGAAGGTCGCGTACGCGCTGGCCTGGGACAGCGGGCTGACCTCGGCCGTGCCCAGCGGCAGCCGGGAGTTGTCGTCCCAACCCGGGCCCTTGGGCGCACCGGCCGCCTCGGCGATCTCCATGGTCTTCTCGGGCCCGTCCTTCATCTTCCCGGTGAGGTCCACGTACGCCGTGTTGATCGACAGGGCCGTTGCGCGGAGCAATGTCACGCCCGAGCCGTACTGGTTGCTGAACTCATTGCGCACCGGGGTGCGCTCGCCGGGCGGAGTGAAGGTGTTGCCGTTGAACCGGGAGAACAGGTTGAAGCCGTCCTTCAGGGCTGCCGCGAGGGCGTACGTCTTGAACGTCGACGCCGTCGGCCGGGGGGTGGTGGCCCAGTTCCGCGAGTTCTTGACGTAGTCGGGCCCGCCGTAGAGAGCGAGAACCCCGCCGGTGTCCACGTCGACCGAGGCAACGGCGGCGTGCAGTTTGGTCGCCTTCTTGCCGGCCGCCCTGGCGGCCTCCTCGGTGTACTTCTGGGCGGCAGCGACCGCGCCGTCCTGGGCGTCCTTGTCGAAGGTGGTGATTACCTTCAAGCCACCACCACTGATCTGGGAGGCTTCGAAGCCAGCATCTGCAAGTTCATGCTCCACCATCTTGAGCAGGAAGCCCTTGGGACCGCCGTACCGATTGCTGGTCTGGACCTTGGGAAACTTCGGCAGCTTCTGGCTGTACTTGTCAGCCTGCTGCTGGTTCAGATAGCCCATCTCGAGCATGGACTGGATGACATAGCGGTACCGGTCGAGGATGCGCTGGTGGTTGCCGGCGTCGTCCGGGTCGAACGCCGTGGGATTGTTGACAACGGTGGCCAGGAACGCCGCCTGCGGCACGCTCAGTTCGCTGGCGTTGACCTTGAAGTAGGCCCGGCTGGCAGCCTGCACCCCGTACGCGCCGTGCCCGAAGTAGATCGTGTTCAGGTAGCCCGCCAGGATCTGTTCCTTGGACAGCTCTTTGTTGATCTTGTAGGCCAGGAAGACCTCGCGGAACTTGCGGGTCACGGTGCGCTCTGAGTTGAGGTAGAGGATCTTGATGTACTGCTGGGTGATCGTCGAGCCACCCTGCAGCTCCTTGCCCCGGGCGATCGCCCAGCCGGCGCGGGTCATGCCGCGGATCGAAATGCCCTTGTCGGTCCAGAAGGTGCGGTTCTCGGCGGCCACGATTGCCTGCTTCATGGTCTCCGACATCTGGTCGAAGTCCAGCGGCTGCCGGTTCTGCACCGCGAAGGTGCCGAGCTGGCTCCGGCCGTCCTTGTAGTAGACGCCGGTGACAGCGGTCTGGAAGTCGGCGTTGGGGTCCGGCTGCCGGGTGGTGGTGTAGCCGATGAACACGATGGCCATCGCGCTGACCAGCCCGAGAGCGGTGATGATTCCGAGTGTCTGAAGGATTCGGATCGTCCAGCGCTGCCCCCTGGTCCGGTTCCGGGCGCGCGCGCGTACGGCTGCGGGGTACTTCTCGACCGGTCCCCAGTGGGGATTAGCCATAGATGTCCTCGACCGTTTGCTGGCGGCGAGGCGGTTTCCGCCTTACCCCGTCACCGAGCAGATAGGACAGGATCATGTGGTTCCAGCCACAGGACAGGCATACCTCGACCACGACGACCTTGAACTCCCCGAACTCGTGGGCCATTTCCTCCAGCTCAACAGTCTGCTTGATCCGACCGGAATATTGGCCGAGCTGGTCCCCGAAAACATAGGTCAGATTGACCAGTTCGTCCCTTGAGTCGCAGACCGGGCAGGGAACCTTGGAGGACTCCCCGTGATGCTTGGCCGCCCGGAGCAGCATCGGATCCGCGTCGCAGGCCTCCTGGCGAGCCAGGCTGCGCTGCCCGGGACGCCGCAACGCCTCGAGACTGTTGCGTCGCTGCAACGCGTAGTCGACGACCTCGCGCTGGGACCACATGCCCAACAGAGTAGTTGGCGGTGGAGGCGGAGGCGACCAGCGTCGGCCGGCCCGCCCGAGGCTCGATGCCGTTTCATGACACCCGCACCATGTCGGCTGGGCTGTCGCCATCACTACACTCCGGGGAAATGACCGTCCTCGGGGCCGCGGTCCGGCCGACGCCGTCCAGAACCGGCAGCCGCATTGTCGGTTGCCTGCTGCTGATTCCTGCAGTAGCCGTCGGCGTCTGGCAGCTGCTGGTTCCCGCGATCCAGACGATTCGGGCCAGCTTGTTCACGGTCAGCCATTCCGGCCGCGGTAGTGGTGAGTTCCGCGGCTTGGAGGCGTACGCCGACGTGGGGAACGACTGGCTGGCGGCAGGCAACTCGCTGATCGGACTCGGTGCCTTCCTGGTGGCCGGCATCATCGGGCTCGTTGTCGGTGTACTCGGCGCTCACGCTGCCCTGCCGACTCGGCTGGGAGTGCGGGCCCTGCTCGGCGTGATGGCCGTTCTCTACGCACCGGTCGGGGTGGGCCTAGCGCTACAGGCGGAGCTGCACGGGCTGACCGGGGCTCAACTGCTGTTCTGGGTGCTGTGTGTCGCCTTGCTGCCTATTGGTTCGGCGCTTACCGCCCTGACGGTGATGTCCGCTGTCGGGCCGGCGGGAACGGCTGGCACCGGGCACCGGGTCGCGATGGTCACGCTGTTGGCGGCGCTTGGCCTGGCGGTGACCCTGGCGCTCGGACTGCAGATGGCAGGCCTGCCAGCACTGGTGACTGGGTCGCTGGAGACCCTTGGCGGAATGATCTACCGCGCAACCTTCCAGCACCTCAACGTTGCCGAGCGTGCGGCGATCAGCACAGTCATGCTCCTGGGGCTCAGTCTGCTGGGCATCGTCGTCACCGTCGCGTTGCTGGCGTCGGGGTTTCGGGCATCCGCTCCACAGAGGAGGCACGCGACGGAGAACACCGTTCCGGGTGTGCGCAGGGTGGCACCGGGTATCGCCGCGCTGGCCGCCGCCCTGCTGGCCTTGGTGATCTTCTTCGTCGCGGCGCACAGCTGGGTCGTGGGCTTGACGGCTCCGGTGCCCGACGTGCTGCCTGGTCCCGACGTCCTCACCATCATCGCCAACACCTGGCTGCCAAAGGCGATCACCGTTGCGTTCCAGTTGCTGATCGGCGTGCTGGCCGGCTTCGGGATCGGGGCCCTGCGTCCGCTCGGCCGGTACAGCGAATCGCTGTTGCTGCTTTTGGCACCCGAGCTCTTCCTCGGGCTGACCCCGCTGCTGAGCGCCTGGTTCCTCGGGAATACCGACGAGCGGCTGGCTGAGGCGAGCCTCGTGCCGCCACTCTTCCTCAGCGTCTCAGCAGTCTTTCTGTTCACCTATGTGGCCGCCAGC
>JBKPNA010000249.1:0-11514 GCA_046765695.1 Actinomycetota bacterium
GTTCTGACTTCAGACGGATGCCGAGTAGACGATCCGGCGCACATGTCGGCTGAAGTGGTTCTCCGCCACCAGCGCTCGAATGTCGAAGTGAGCCTGCCCTCGACGCTGCAGGCGTCGATAGTGAGCGCGGGCGATCATGGCGAACTGGCCTGGTCCGGCTCTGCCCGACTCGATCCGCAATCGGCGGCTGCCGGCCGTCCGTTGGAGGACGGCCGGTATGACGTTCTGATCCGGATTCGCGCTTTGGGTCTGGTCAGGCAGCAGAAGCTGGGACCGAATCGTCTTGACGATTGTGACCGGCTGCCGCTGATGGTCGACTGGGGCGGTCAGATATATGAGTACGCCTATACCGAACGCGACAATCTCAGCCTCGCCGTGGGGGCTCGAGCGAGTTCGGTATTCAAGGCACTGAGAACTGCGGCGGTCGTCGTTGAGGACGATGGGCTCGCGGTCAACACCGGCCTCGTTCATGCGGGGCCATATGTGGCTCTCTCACTGTCGCTCACCCCTGAGGCGGGCGGCGCCACCACGAGGCTCCGGTTGACCCCTGGCGAACCAGGTCACTGGACGGCTGAACCGCGTCGATACTCCCCCGCCATCCAACCGGGCGCCTATCGTGCAGGATTGAACATCATCTTCCGGGCGCCTCCATCACGCACTCTGCTACGCCGCTCGATCCGGCTGAAAACGCTTGTCGAGGTGACTGATCCGCTCTTCTTCGGCAGGCCTCGTGGGCCGATTGCCGATGGAGTCCGGCAGAAGGTTGCGGCTGGTAGCCGATTGGCGAAGCGGTTGCGCCGCTCACTGCACCGGACCTAGCGAACCCCTAGTTGGGCCGTCCGGCCGTCGTGCTGGTTGGTGCAGCCGGCACCGGGGGTGGATGGCGAGGTACCGCACCGGCGCGGAGGTTTCCCTAGGACCGTCGACGAACTTCCGGGCACACGCCACTACTTGCGGCGCGCCGAAGCCGCCGCCGCTCCGCGTTAGGGTTGTCCAGCAATGAGCGCTTCCCGACAGATCGATGTCAGTGTCGTCATAGCCGTGCACAACGGGATGCCGGAACTGACTCACTGCGTGACCTCAGTCTTGGAGCAATCTCTGGCATCTGACCGGGTACAGATCGTTGTCGTGGACGATGGGTCCACCGACGGGACCGCCGCTGAACTGCAGCGATTGCAGGAACAATCCAGCGGTCGGC
The DNA here is from genome assembly GCA_046765695.1 of Actinomycetota bacterium. Classification (GTDB taxonomy): domain Bacteria; phylum Actinomycetota; class Actinomycetes; order Propionibacteriales; family Propionibacteriaceae; genus Microlunatus. Next base: position 1,199 of record JBKPNA010000249.1, read on the forward strand.
TGGAGGTTATACATCAGCCTGCTTCGGGAGGTCCCAGTCGTCCACGCAATGTCGGGCTGGAGCGGGCTGTCGGGCGGTATGTCTTCTTCCTCGACGCCGATGACTACCTCGCTTCCGAGGCTCTCGAAAGACTGGTCCTGTTGGCGGACCGGAATGGCGCGGATGTGGTGCTGGGAAAGATCTTGCGGCACGACGGAACGTCACCGGGGGTATTCAGCACGGATTCCGATGATGTCAGCCCGTTTTCGGCCAGAATGATCTGGTCGTTGAATGCCCAGAAGCTATTTCGACGAGAGATGCTCGAGGTGCCACCCAAGATCCGCTTCCCGGAGGACCTTTGGACCGGGGAGGACACGATCTTCACGATGCGGTCCTATCTCAGGGCCGGGCGCATTTCAGTACTGTCCTCCTACACCTGTTACTACAAGGTTCGTCGCCCTGGCGGTGGCCACCTCACCAGCCGTTCCGGGCTTGAACCGCGACTTCGGTCGTATCGAGCGATGATCGAGCTGATCACGACGTCGGTGCCGGCAGGGCCTCGGCGCGACGTCCTGATGGTCCGCCCTACGACTGACCTGCTCAGGTTTTTTGGCCCGCGTTACCTCCGATTCGACGATGCCCGGCGACGGGAGGCCTTTACACTGTTCGCCCCGCTGGTGCGTCAGTGGGTTACTCCGGGGACCATCGCCCGGCTCAAGCCAGTCGAACGGCTGAAGGTGCACCTGGTGGCGCAGGATCGGCCCGACCTTCTCGAGGAACTCCTGTTGTGGTTGCAGGAAGACCACGAACCAGAGATGCTGGTCGAGGACGGCCGGCAATACACGGTGTACCCCTTTTTCCGTGATCGACGAGTCGACATCCCGGACTGCGTTTTCCAGGTCGCCGGCCCACCACCCTTCAAGCACACCGTGACGGCGCTGGAGAGACGCGGACTCACTTCGATCGTCCTCCGCGGTGTTGCCACCGTTCCCGCGACCTCGAGCACGTTCGGTCTTCAACTCGTGCTCATTGGCCGCCAGTCGCGCGACGAGCATAGGCAGCCGGTGATCTTTTACTCACGCGAGGACACAAACAGTCGCGGCATAACCAGCGATCCTCGCGTCCACTACATTGCCGTGATCGACCTGGCGCCTCTGTGGCGCAGTGCAGCCGACGAACGAGTCTGGGACTTCTTTCTCGAGGTGGAGGTGAATGGCCAGGTCGCGCGAAAACGGCTTGGTCGTCAGGGTTCTCCGCTGCCGGTTCCGCCGGATCCGTGGCTTATTACAAGACGGAGTAATCGAGGATCTGTGGTTGGCGAGCGGATCGCCGTGGTGTTCACCGGTCGTGGTGCGTTGACTGTCAAAAAGCGCCCCGCGCGTTTACGCTCGGTCCTTGCGTACGGCCTATTGAAATACAGCCCACTGCCTCCGCAAGTACGCCGGAGTCTGATGCAGCAGGTGGCCGACCGAAGATTTCGCTCGACAGTCCCATATCGTCGGAAGGTGCGACGGCTTATCCGACGTGCCCTAACGCGAATCAATGTCGACGTGCTGTCCGTCCCGCCAGACGCATACGTCGTTACTCGCCGACGCGACCTTGCGGTGACACCAGTTCCCGCAAGTGGATTTTTCGTAGCACCTGACCGGCAACAGGTGCAGCTACGAGAAGTGGACGAGTCGTCATTCCTGGCCTGGCGCAACGTAGAGCTCCAGGATCTTGGGCCGGACCAGGTGCTCGTCACCACGAATTCAGCGCGGACGAACCGCGTGATCCCGCTGGTGGACGGTGCGACGTTGATCACTGCAGATGATGTCGAGCAGGAGAGGTGGCTCCAGCAGGAGCGTGCACTGCTCAACTACGCCGCAACCCGACACATCCTCGGCGTGCTGAAGGCGTTCGACATCAACTGCGTGTTGGATGTCGGAGCCAATCGAGGCCAATACGGCCAGCTGCTCCGCCAGGCCGGGTACGACGGCCATATCGTCTCGTTCGAACCAGTGCCAGCTGCTGTTGAAGCTCTTCGGCGCGTTACTCAGCACGACGAAAAATGGTCGGTCCACGCCATTGCCCTCGGCACTGAGGAGGGCGTCACAACAATGCAGGTAGTTCCCGGCCAGGCGACGTTGAGCTCCATGCTCCCACCTAGTGACTACGGCCGGCACCGCTTCCCGACAATGGCCGGCGTGGTGCCACACGAAGTTCCTGTAGCACGACTCGATGCTCTTCTCGATTCCGTCACCGACCACATTCCGAACCCTCGGCTCTACCTCAAGCTCGACACTCAAGGCTTCGACCTCGAAGTGTTCGGGGGCCTGGGGGCCCGGATCCGAGATATCGTCGCTCTTCAGTCCGAGCTGGCCCTGGTGGAAATCTATGAGGGGATGCCTCGGATGCTGGAGGCACTGGCAATATACGAAAACGCGGGCTTCGAGGTGTCTGGACTCTTCCCGGTATCGCGAGAGTTCAAAACCACTCGGATCGTGGAGTATGACTGCATCTTGGTCCGGGCATCGGCAGTGGCCGGTAGCGAGGACGCGAAAGCCTGAGGACGTGGATCCGCCACTCCGTGCCCGCGACACGGCCCTGGGATTCAGCCGGAGCGAGGAGACCTCGAGTTGCTACCTGCGCCGGACCTCGCTGATCTGCCGCTACAGTCCTTGAGTGACCACCTTCCGCGAGCTGCGCAATGTGGCCGTCGTCCTGGCCGGTGGGACCGGCACGCGAGTTGGCCTGAGTATCCCGAAGCAACTGATCAAGATCGCCGGCAAGCCGATCATCGAGCACACCATCGCTGCCATGGATGCCTCCCCCGTGGTCGACGAGATTGTCGTCATGATGGCCCCCGGCTACCTGGACGAGGTACGAGCGATCGTGCGGGACGGCGGCTACAGCAAGGTCAGCCAGATCCTCGAGGGCGCCGGCACCCGGAACGACACCACCCGCGCCGCTCTGGCCGCCCTGGGAGAGGCGGAGTGCAACGTGCTGCTGCACGACGCGGTGCGCCCGCTGGTCTCGCAGACCATACTCGCGGCCAATGTCGAGGCGCTGCAGACCTACGAGGCGGTGGACACGGCCATCACATCGGCCGACACCGTCATCGAGGTGGAGAGCGACTCCGGCACCATCGCCGATGTCCTCCCCCGCCACCGGCTGCGGCGAGGGCAGACTCCGCAGTCGTTCCGCCTGTCCACCATCCGGGCGGCGTACGAGAAGGCCGCGCAGGATGCGAACTTCAGCGCCACCGACGACTGCACCGTCGTGCTGCGTTACCTGCCCGAGGTCCCGATCGCCGTCGTGCCGGGGCACGAGCGGAACATGAAGGTGACCGAGCCGATCGATGTGTACATCGCCGACAAGCTGTTCCAGCTCACCAGTGCCGACACGCCGGCCGCCCTGACTGCACAGGAGTATCGGGCGCGGCTGGAGGGCAAGACCGTCGTCATCTTCGGCGGCTCGTACGGCATCGGCGGAGACATCGCCAACCTGGCCCGCCAGCACGGCGCCACTGTCAAGGCGTTCTCCCGCTCGACCACCGGCACGCATGTGGAGCGGCGCACCGACATCGCCGCTGCGGCGCGGCAGGTGCTCGCCGAGACCGGCCGCATCGACTTCGTGGTCAACACGGCTGGAATCCTGCCCCGCGGCACGCTCGCAGACACCAGCGAGGAAACGATCTTCCAGGCCACGGACGTCAACTACCTGGCGCCGATCTTCATTGCTCAGGAGTTCTATCCCTACCTTGCCGAGACGGCGGGATCGCTGCTGCTGTTCACCTCCTCCAGCTACACCCGCGGCAGGTCCGGCTACTCGCTGTACTCCTCCGCCAAGGCCGCCGTGGTCAATCTGACCCAGGCGCTGGCCGACGAGTGGGCAGGCGCAGGTGTCCGGGTCAACTGCGTCAATCCGGAGAGAACCAGCACTCCGATGCGGACCAGGGCGTTCGGTGCGGAGCCGCCGGACACCCTGCTGTCGTCGGAGGAGGTCGCGAGCAAGTCACTGGACGTGCTGCTGTCCGACCAGACCGGGCACGTCATCGACATCCGTCGAGAAGAAGGGCCCGCGGCGCTCGGCAACGGATAGCCGACGCGCTGCGTACGCGTCTGTCCTTTGTGCTTCGGGCGACTAACGTCCGACGAGGCGGTTCAACCATCCGGGCCCGACCACAAGGGCCCGCTCCGGAAGGCGACGACGCAGCCCGCGGTCAGCCGTGACCACGAGCGGAGTTTCTCCCGATGCTGTCAGCCGGCTGGCCTCGTTGGCGATCTCGGTGTCGCCGTCGTAGTCCACGCGCAGCACTGATACCTGTCCCGGAGCCGCTGCGCGCCTGGCCGCGCCCTCCACGACGGCACGGACCTGGGCTATCCGCACGGTTCCCGCCTCGTCCGGAAGAGCAACCTCAGCGCCGCTCACGGGCGCCAGCTCCTCGAGCAGGCGGGCCGCAGCGGCCTCCCGATCACGCCACCAGCCGTCCGGCCGCGATCCCATCACGTTGGCGATGTCGACGACCAGCACCACCTCCTGTGGCTGCTGCCCGGCCATGTTCATGACCTCTCCCTTCGTGCACGCTCAGCGCCAGCCGAGCTCCGGCGCAAGGTGGCGCAGCACGCTCTCGATGACGTGCGCGTTGTAGTCGACACCGAGCTGGTTCGGCACCGTGAGCAGCAGCGTGTCCGCGGCCGCGATCGCCTGGTCCTCGGCGAGATCCTTGACGAGCTGGTCGGGTTCGCCGGCGTAGCTCTTGCCGAATCGGGCAATGCCGGCGTCGAGGTAGCCGACGTGGTCCTCTCCACCCGCCTCCTGGCCGAAGTACGCCCGGTCCAGCTCGTCAACGAACGGGAAGATGCTGCGGCTGACCGAGACTCGCGGCTCCCGGGTATGGCCGGCCGCCTGCCAGGCGTCCCGGAACCGCTGGATCTGTTCTGCCTGCAGCTCGTGGAACGGCACACCCGTGTCCTCGGTCAGCAGGGTCGAGCTCATCAGGTTCATCCCCTGCTCCCCGGCCCACTCAGCAGTCGCGCGCGATCCGGCGCCCCACCAGATCCGATCGCGAAGACCCGGTGAGTGCGGCTCGATCCGGAGCAAACCGGGCGGATTGGCGAACATCGGCCGCGGGCTGGGCTGGGCGAACCCCTGGCCCTTGATCACCTCGAGGAACACTGCCGTGTGCTCGCGAGCCATGGTCGCGTGGTCGGAGCCCTCGGCGGGCGCGTAACCGAAGTAGCGGAAGCCGTCGACGACCTGCTCCGGTGACCCCCTGCTGATGCCAAGTTGCAGCCGCTGGCCTGAGATGAGGTCTGCCGCACCGGCGTCCTCGGCCATGTAGAGCGGGTTCTCGTAGCGCATGTCGATGACGCCGGTCCCGATCTCGATCCGGCTGGTCCGCGCCCCGATGGCTGCCAGCAGCGGGAACGGAGAGGACAGCTGGCGCGCGAAGTGGTGCACCCGGAAGAAGGCGCCATCGGCACCGAGCTCCTCGGCAGCGACGGCGAGGTCGATGGACTGGAGCAGTGCGTCCGAGGCCGAGCGAGTCTGCGAGTGCGGCGACGGCGTCCAGTGGCCGAACGACAAGAAACCAATCTTCTTCATTCCCCAGTCCAACCTGTTCCGGTCAGCGGCGCGGGACGCGTCGCAGATCCCAAAACTATCGATACCCCATCAGCGCGTCGGCTGAAGGAAGGGGCGGGGTCTCGGAGTTCAATGTCTGAGTCGGCTCGAACGGGGAATCTGCCGTCTGCAACCGCCGTAGCGAATGATGGAGGAGCCCAGCGTGCCGATATGGCTGCAGGCGGGCTGGTGGGGTCTGGTCGCGGGCGCCGCGCTCGTCGTCGGGGCACTGATCGGATGGTTCGTTCGGGTGCCGCCCAAGGTGGTCTCCAGCATCATGGCCTTCGGAGCTGGTGTCTTGATCTCCGCGCTGGCGTTCGACCTGATCGACGAGGCCGAGCGCCAGGGTGGACTGGGTCCCGCCGTTGCCGGCTTCCTTGGCGGAGCGGTGGCCTACGTGGCCGCCAATGCCGTGCTCGCCCGGCGCGGAGCCAAGCACCGGAAGCGGTCAAAGGATGGTATGCAGCCCAGCGAACAGGAGAGCGCGGGAAGTGGCGCCGCAATCGCGATCGGCGCCCTGTTGGACGGGATTCCGGAATCGGTGGTGCTGGGGCTCTCCGTGTTAACCGGTGGAACTGTCGGCATCCCCGTGCTCGTTGCGATCTTCATCTCCAACGTCCCGGAGGGACTGTCGAGCTCCGCAGGCATGAAGCGGGCCGGGCGGTCGGCGTCGTACGTGTTCGGAGTGTGGGGCGGCATTGCGCTGGCAAGCGGGCTAGCCGCCCTGCTCGGTGTCGTTCTGCTGCACGACGCCGCACCGGCCACGATTGCGGTGATCACCGCGACTTCCGCCGGGGCCATCTTGGCGATGATCGCGGACACGATGATTCCGGAGGCCTTCGAGGTGACTCACGCCTGGACCGGCCTGATCGCGGCGGTCGGGTTCCTGATCGCGTTCAGCATCGAACGCCTGGCGTAGGTCAGGCGGGCGCCACGTCGATCAGCACCTTGCCCACTGCTCCGTCCTCCACCGCCTGATGGGCGGCGCCCGCATCGGCCAGGGCGAATCGGTGCAGCGGCAGACCGGCGTCCTCCCCGACGGGCAGCGCACCGTCCTGCAGGGCCCGGGTGACATCGGCCACGCCCTGGGTCAGCGCCTCCTGGCCAACCGTGTACAGCAGCACGAACTGGTAGCGGAGGTTCTTTCCCATGCTCGGCCGGATGTCGACGCTGAACTGGCTGCCACCGTCGTTGGCGTAGATGGCCACTGCCGTACGCGACTTGGCGACCTGCAGGTCCAGCGCTGCGTTGGCGGCGATGGCGACCTCGGCGATCAGGTCGACCCCGTCCGGAGCGATCTCGGCGACAGCGGCCGCGACGTCCTGGGCACGGTAGTTGATCACGTGGTGGGCGCCGGCGGCGGTCGCAAGTTCGGCCTTGGCGGGTCCGGAAACAGTGGTGATCACAGTGGCGCCGGCCCACCGAGCGAGCTGGATGGCAGCGTGTCCCACCGCTCCGGCACCGCCGGCGACGAGCACGACCCTGCCCTGCAGCGCACTCGGCTCGAGGTTGCGGGGTCCGTCCTCGGCCACGGTCAGGGCGCGGTGGGCGGTCAGGGCCGGCACACCGAGGCTGGCCCCGACGTCGAAGCTGCTGCCGTCGGGAAGCCGCACGACCCGTTCGGCGGGCAGGTTGGTGTACTCCTGAGCTGTGCCGGTCGGCCGTTCATGGCCGGCCAGGTAGACCCAGACCCGGTCACCAACCGCCAGGTCGGTGACTCCGTCGCCCACTGCGTCGATCACACCGGCGCCGTCCTGGTTGGGCGTCACCTCGGGGAACGGCAGCGGCTGGCCGGGACCCGACCCGCGCCGGGACTTCCAGTCCGTTGGATTGACCCCGGACACGACGACGCGTACCCGGACCTCTCCCGCGCCAGGCGGGGTCGGGTCCCGATCGACCAGCCGCAGAACGGATGGATCGCCTGTCTCGGTGTAGACGCTTGCCTTCATATCGCCGTCAACCTCCCACATGTTGTGGTGATTCCCACGGCACCCCTTGATCGCCCAGCCGAACGAGCCCGGCCGCCCCGTCAACCGTGACCAGCTGCCCGGAGACGATCCGGCTGGTCGCGTCGGGAACGCCGACCACTGCGGGGATGCCGTATTCCCGGGCGACCACGGCTCCGTGTGAGTTGGAGCCACCCATCTCCATCACCAGGCCGCCCGCGGTCAGGAACAGCGGGGTCCATCCAGGATCGGTGGACGGTGCCACGAGGATCTCCCCCGGCTCAAGATGCGCACCGACAGGATCGAGCACCACCCGGGCCGGTGAGGTCACCACCCCGGCCGACGCCGGGCTGCCGACCAGAGCACCGTCGTCGACCTCAGCCGCCCCGACCGCCTCGGGCTCGGTACCGTCCGACAGCAGCAGCCGTGGCACGTGCCGCCGACGCAGCTCCAGCTCGTACGCCGCCCTGCGCTGCTCAACCAGCGCTGACAGGTTCTCTCCCGCCAACCCTCGGCGTGCTTCGGTCAGGTCGAGGAAGAAGATGTCGTCGGACCGAGCGATCCGACCGTCGCCGGCCAGGGTCTCACCCACCAGGCTGAGCTGCTGGCGCATCGCCGCGAGTGCCACCACGAGCAAGAACTTCGGGGTCTCCCGCAGACCGGCCAGTTGGCGTACCCGCCGCAGTCCGAATTCGACCACCCGGGCACGTATTCGGCTCCGGCGCCGCATCCGTGCCGTCAGCTCGACGACCATGGCCTCGGCCTGCTGATCGGCCTCGGCGAACTGAGCGGACGGTGATGGGTCCTGCTCGGTCAGCCGCAGGTAGTTCTTGATCACTCCCAGGAGGTGAGATGGATCTTCCGACCAGCGTGGCATCCCCACGTCGATCTCAGCAACGGCCCGATGACCATAGGTCGACAGGAACGCGGCGAGTCCGCCCTGGACGGTCGCTGGCAGCTCTGCCCGATGGAATGCGTCGGCCAAGTCTGCAACGGATTGGTCGCCGACCACCCGGGCTGCCTCCTGATCGGCACGAATGCGCTCCGTCAGCCGCCACAGCTCCAGGTCCATCTCGGTGGTGACGTTGTGCCGAAGGCCGCGCAGGACCGTCTGCAACTCCCCCGGTCGCGCCAGGTCACCCAGCTGACTTCGGGCCAGTTGCAGCATCAGGAACCCTGTCAGCGGATACGGAAGGAGCGTCGGCAGCATGGGGAACAACCGGTGGGAGAGCACATACTGAACATGATCAAGACGTTGTTCGGGGGTGGCCGAAGCGGGGATCACGAGCTCCCGCCGCAACCGGGCCTCAACATCGTCGACCGCGCGGTAGGCACGGTCCGGGCTCGCCGCGGCCTGCACGATCCGCAACGGCAGCCGGGCACGGATCGCGACCCGAGCCACCGGCCGCAGGGTGCGCAGCGGCGACGCGGGCACCAACGCGAAACCAGGATCGGACGACGTGAGCCCTCGAATGACCGCCGCAGCTCGCGCCTCCATCACCCCGAAGACGGTCAGAATTGCGTGGCGGCCGATCCGGTTGCGTAGTACGCCGGTGATGTCGACGAACCACCTCTCACCGATCGGCTGGTAGACGGCCGGTCCACGGAGCGGGTCCGCCGGTGGCCGACCGGCCGCGGTGGCGACGGCGGTCGCGATCAACCGGAAGGCGAGCAGACCCATCGGCGTGATCGGACGGGTCAGTCCTTGCGCCAGGCTGAAGCACATGTACGCCCGGGTACCGGTTCCCCAAACGGCGTCCGGCAGCGGGTACAGGGTGGTGATCGGCCGCGACTGAGTCAGCCACAGCCTGCCGGACTCGTCGAGCGCCCACTCGATGTCCTGGGGCGAGCCGAAATGGTCTTGCACCCGGCGCCCGAGGTCGGTCAGCTCGCTGATCTGCGTGTCCGTCAGCGCCGGGAGCCCTTCGCCCTGCTGCTGTTCGATCCGTTCCACCCCGCCGCCCGTCCGCGCCCGGATCAGTACTCGCTTGTCGCCGATCCGCCGCTGGAGGATGTTTCCGGCGGCGGAGTCGACGACGAATCGGTCCGGGTTCACGGCACCGGACACCACCGCCTCGCCCAGGCCCGGACTGGCGTCGATCACGCTGTGCTGCCGGGTACCGGTCACGGGGTCCGCCGTGAACAGCACGCCGGCCGTGGCCGCTTGCACCATCTGCTGGATCACCACGGCCAACCTCACGGACCGTTGGTCGATCTCGTTGCGGGTGCGGTAGTCGACGGCCCGGTCGGTCCACAACGACGCCCAGCAACGGCGTACGGCGTCGACCACGGCGTCCTCGCCGACGATGTTGAGGTACGTGTCCTGCTGACCTGCGAAGCTGGCGAAGGGCAGGTCCTCCGCGGTGGCCGAGGACCTGACTGCTACGGCGACGTCCGGACCCAGTTGCCGGTATGCCGCCAGCACCTCCTGGCGCACCTCGTCCGGCACCGGCGCAGCGACGATGGTGGCCCGCACTCGTTCGGCTGCGGCGGCGGAATCCGCGTTGGTGGTCAGATCGTCCAGCAGGGGTTCGACTCGGTCACCGACCGACTGTTCGTACGCCTGCGTGGTTACCACGAACCCCGGCGGCACCGGGAACCCTGCGGTGGCCAGGATCCCGAGGTTGCGCGCCTTGCCACCGACCGCAGCAAGGGACGATGCCGCGAGATCATCGAAGGGTACGACGAGGGCCATAGCTCACCCTAGGCCCTCGGCCGCCGGTGCACCCCAACAAAGAATCGGGTCATTTACTGCACGTCGCGGCCCCGCTTCAGTGCAGGAGC